>NZ_JCACKA010000115.1:0-231365 GCF_059505145.1 Mojavia sp. | reverse complement strand
GCGATCTTCCTTGTAATGGAAGCGATCTTCCTTGTAATGGAAGCGATCTTCCTTGTAATGGAAGCGATCTTCCTTGCAATGGAAGCAGTCTCCCTTGCAATGGAAGCGGTCTCCCTTGTAGTGATTGACTTGAGAAACGAAATCCAAGAATATTAATTGATTATTGTGATTAAATACCGAGAAATTACTGGTATTATCATCTAAAATTTTCTTATAAAAATTGTAAATTACACTGAACCAAAAAAGTATTTAATTAGGGCAAGCTAGCTCTGGTAGCATCTTACAAAAATAAACTTATGGCGTTTAGAAAAAGAACATCCCGCGTTTTAGAAAAAGCTCAATTAAGATTTTCTGGGCTAAAATCGATTGTTCCAGAAATCAAATTTGATGAGGATTATAATCTAGAAAAATTGATGACGACAATTGAGTATTTACGTACAAAAGTTGACGTATATAACACTGCTTTGTCTGTAGTTGATTCTTCTAGAGATGAAATTGAAGAAATAGAACAACACTTGAGTCAGCTTTGTGAAAAGATGCTGATGGTGGTTGCTATTAAGTACGGCAAAGACAGCCGCGAATATGAAATGGCGGGTGGTGTTCGTAATAGCGATCGCGCCCGTAAAATCAGAGCCAGCCGCTTAAAATCTGTTGCAGAAAAAGCATCAGATGATAATGTTAAACCTGTCTAGAAATGTAGGGGAGCCAGCGCCGTGCGGGGGTTCCCCCCGTTGAGGCGACTGGCGTTGTGTTATGCCGGAGGCTAACGCACCGTCAACTCTACATTTCTGTTTTTTCAAAAAAATAAGGACGCTTTTGTGTAGCGTAAGAATAATATGGAAATAACACCCAAAGAGTTATCATCTATGCCTCAAACCTTGGCTGGGCAACCAGCTATTATTCGTACAGAACGAGGACTAGCGATGCCTTCGGCAACCCCTGCGGGGAACGCAGGGACACGTATAACTTTATATCAGTTGATGGACTATATTCATAAAGGTTATGCACCCCATTTAATTCACAATTATTTCTACATTACTGATGAGCAGTTCAATGCAGCAATGTCTTACATTGAAACCCACCGTGCTGAAGTAGAAGCAGAATATCAGAGCGTAGTGCAACAAGCCCAAGAAATTCGCCAGTATTGGGAAGAACGTAACAAAGAGCGTTTGGCTTATGTTGCCACATTGACACCAAAACCTGAGTACAAAGCCGCTTGGGAAAAATTACAAGCACGCAAAACTAAACCTGCTGCACTCAGTCAATGATTTTTCTTATCGATCATAGTCATTGCGAGCGAAGCGAAGCAATCCCAGCCCTTGCGATTGCTTCGCTTCACTTCGTTACGCTCGCAATGACATTTTATAAGTGATTAACCGAACATGATATTACTATTGCAAATGTTGATCGTATAGTTGAGCGAGAGTATCGAGAGCAGTGTATTGATCGCCTGATAGAGATTGTGTTTTACATTGAGAATTACTTAGGTGTGAGTAGGCTATTTATCCCATAGCAGAAGTTTATACTCTGTGAAAAAAATTAGATCGTTCCGCTTCCGAGAAAGCTTGCTGATAACGAGCTAAATTCTGCCGATGTTCTTCTTGCTGTTGAGCCAACAGCGATTCTTGATTTGCTTCAGATGGTATCGATGAATTAGTTACAGGCTTAGAACTTGCTGACCTACCTCCGCTTGACGAAGTAACAGGTTCAATAGTTGTGATTGTCGGTTCAAAATTTCCTCGCTGACGCAGCGCAATCCTTTCAATCGCTTCAATTGCATCACAATCACCACGGGATACAGCTAAAACTCTCACCCATAATTGTTTTGCTAATGATAAATCACCTCTATTTTCAGCTTGGGAGGCTTGATATTTTAATGGCTCTACATCTCTAAGTGTGGCAGTTTGCTCTAATAAAATAAAATACATTTTATAAGGCGGTTCTGCTTGCCAGTAAGGATTTTGTGTTTCCTGTCCATAGCGAGTATTAATAGCGGGAACTTGATAACTTAAATATTGTGCTAAACGCTCGACTGTGGCACAATTAGCCTCACCTTGTAGTCGCAATGCTTCTAAGAGTGAATATGTAAAAGCACCATGTTGTAATTCATTTATTTCCCAAGATTTTTGGTTAGCTGTGCAAGAATAAAATGTAATTACTCCCTGATATCTTTGCTCACCAATTCCCAATCCAGAGCGACTACTTTCATCTCGGCAAGCATCTAAAAACAACACTACATTATCAGCCCCACTGCGCCGCAATCTTTGAGTGACATAATCAACAGAAATAGCAGTATGTTCTATATCTCCTGGGTCACTGTCGGAGAACATTAAATAATCTCTATCTTTATATCTATTGCCATGACCTGCAAAGAAAAACCATAAATTATCTTCTGGCTTTAATAAAGTATTCTCAAACTGTGCCCGTAAGAATCGCCGCAAATGACCAAAAGTAGGTTGAGTAGGAATTGGCGGATTGGTTGCAATTGGGGGAGAATCGTCAGTAAACAAGAAAACCTGCTCAAATCTGGCTTCTTGTTGAAACCAAGTCGCCATGACAGAAGCATCTCGCTTGGCAAAGTTTAGCGATCGCAGATTTTCATAGTGATTAATCCCAACAACAATCGCCCAATTCCTACCCATCTTCAACTACCAATTATTTCCGCTTGAATTTAAAAGTCATCGCTCCTTTTCCTCCGACTTTACCACCACCAATCCCAAACAGACTGACTTGTCCTTCGCCATTAATTTCTACTGAAAGCTCAACCTCATCCAACTACATTTTAGAATTGGGTTCTTCGGCTTCATCAAGCATTTCCCGCATTGCTTGCAGAAATCCCTTCATTTCTTGCTTGATTTTAGTTACCTCTACTTTGCGTCTAGTAATTACTAGTTCGCCTTTTTTTTGGGTGAAAACTATTTCTTCCTTGGTTTGAATTCCGCCGAGTCGTCCTCCTGTATCGCCACTGCTTCTGGCTCCAATGCTTCTAGTTACACTATCTGTGACTGTTTCAGTAGTTGTGTTTGAGGTTTCAGCCGTTTCTTCGGTAATAATCCAAATGGCTTCTGGGGTGGGATTTTCTGCTGACATAAATTTAATTAATTTTAATTATTTAAACTATTCTTGATTTAACTAGGCGAATCGAATTCGCTACTACACAAACCAAGTCCGCCTCCGCAGACTAATGAAAAATCAAGGATTTGAAACCCACGGAGGTGGGTTTTGTCTGTGTAGCCGCGATTTCCAATCGCCAAGGCTGATTTTCTATCAACTGCTATTATTCAGTAGTAACACTTAAACTGGCAAATAAGACGAGCATACCAACGCAGCAATGGCTAAAAATTGGGCGATCGCGATCGGCATTAACCAGTACAACAATCTTCAGCACCTAAATTACGCAAAACTAGATGCCGAAGCTATGCGCGATTGGTTTGGGAAGGAAGCCAGATTTGATCAAGTTTTCCTCTTCACTGACGATTCTCTCCCAATTGCCACCAATCCACCTATTCCTACTCAGCCGACTTACGGTAACTTGCGGCGGTTCTTACGGGCAAACTTTGAAAAGCCACTACTGGAACCAGGGGATAATATCTGGTTTTTCTTTGCAGGTCATGGTTGTCGGGAAGGCGATCGCGATTATCTTATGCTAATAGATAGCGACCCAGGCGATGTAGAACATACAGCAATCCCTGTTGAATTTGTTACCCAAAGATTGCGTCGCAGTGGGGCAGATAATGTAGTCTTGTTTTTAGATGCTTGCCGCGATGAAGGAAGTAGGCGGGGGCTAGGTATTGGTGAAGAACATCAGGGAGTAGTCACCTTTTATTCTTGCAGTCCCAGTCAAAAATCTTATGAAATTGAGCAGTTGCAACACGGCTCATTCACCCAAGCTTTGTTAGAAGGGTTGAGGATAGCAGGTGAAGGAAACTGCGCCACAGTAGAAAGATTAGACAGATATTTAAAATCGAGAGTACCCACAATCAATCAAACACACCGGAAAATTCTGCAACATCCCTATGCTATAGCCGAACCTGCGACAAAACTACACCTAATTTTGTTACCCGACTACGCAACGCTGAATGATATTAACCAACTGAAACTAGATGCTTATCAAGCAGAAGTTAAAGGAGATTGGGAATTAGCTAGACAATTATGGCTGCGGGTGAATGTGGCTGCTAGGGGGTCAGATATCCAGGTAATTGAAGCATTTATTAGAATTGCCAAGCAACAGGGACAGTCTTCTGCACCCCCAACCCCTGAGCCTGTGACTTCATCCAGGGGAGAAAGGTCAGTAACTCCTGAAAACCCAACATTTAACTTCGATGTGGTGACGGTAAATGCTAAAGGTGAGGAAGTTAAACGAGAAAAAGGTCAAGCTGAATATTTTACTGAAGACTTCGGCAATGGTGTCAGCTTAGAAATGGTTGCGATTCCCAGTGGCAAATTTATCATGGGTTCACCATCAGGGGAAGGATCTGATGGTGAAAAACCTCAGCATCAAGTAACTGTCGAATCATTCTTTATGGGTAAATATCCAGTTACCCAAGCCCAATGGAGAAGAGTAGCCGCACTATCTAAAGTTAACAATGACTTGAAAACAGACCCATCTAAATTTAAAGGAGACAACCGACCAGTAGAAACAGTGTCTTGGTACGATGCAGTTGAGTTTTGCTCCCGCCTTTCAAAACATACAAATAAGCAATATCGCCTACCTAGTGAAGCGGAATGGGAATATGCGTGTCGTGCAGGAACGACGACACCTTTTCACTTCGGGGAGACGATTACAACTGAGTTAGCCAATTACGACGGAAATTTTACTTATGCTTCTGAGTCAAAGGGCAAATATCGTAAACAAACAACAGAAGTAAGAAGTTTTCCACCCAACGGCTTTGGATTATACGATATGCACGGCAACGTTTGGGAATGGTGTCTAGATGATTGGCATAGCACCTATCAAGGAGCGCCAGAAGATGGTAGTGCGTGGTTTGATAATAATGATAACCTTTTTCAAAAACAAGGAATAGCCGTGCTGCGGGGCGGTTCCTGGCTCATCTATCCTGATAGCTGCCGTTCCGCGTTTCGCAGTCTCAACACGCGCGTCAACCTCAACGTCAATATTGGTTTTCGTTTTGTGTGCGCTGCCGGGAGGATTCTTCGGTAGCCCTTTATGCTTTAGTCCTTTTTCCCTCTACGCTTGTTCTTTTTTCCTTTTAGAGTGTAGCGAAGCGGAACGATCGCATTTTTTCACGTAACATGAGTTTGACGGCGAACAAAAGCCAGAAAGCTTACAGTTAAAATGAGACAGCCTAGCAATGCTTTTATAAGAGTGAGCCAAAACGTAAAACCCCAGAGAACGCCTCAGAATGAATTCTGAGGCTAATAGCAAAAGTCATCTCAAGATGACTAAAATCACAAGAATAAATTATTGAGTAAACTAAAGTTTACTTTGGTTATGAGCCTGGAAATGCATGATGATGTTGGCGAATCAGGTGGGGCGTTTAACCCATCAATTTAATATCTCCAATATTTTCAGTGCGTTTTAACGTACTTTTGCTATTAGCCCGCAATTGATTGCAGGGCGGGAGAACAACGCAAAGCGAAGGTTTTTGTGATGGGAGTTTATACCCCTCAATTAATTGACCAACAGTATCATTCATTTCCGGGCGGGCACGGAAGCCAACAGTTAAGCCATTTATAACTGAATTTAAAAATATAGCGGTTTCCATTCAGATGCGGTACAAAATTATATCGCCAGATGTAGGGGCAACATTGGTGTCAACTTAATGCGAAACTCATAGCCCGACTGGGAATGAATTCCCAGTCTAATAGCAAAAGTCATCTCAAGATGACTAAATATCCATCACAATTCTTAGTCTACTTCAGTAGACTTGAACTATTAGCCTTGGAATGAATTCCAAGGTGGGTAACAAAGCTATGAGAAAGGCTATTTTTAGCTTAAGTTGACACCTATGGGCACTGCCGTAGCCTCAGGGTGTACCTCACGCAACCGATAATTGCTATAACCACTCAACCAAAGCATATTTTTTTTATCCTTATGGGAATACTAAATAACAAAACATTGAGAATCACAAATAGAGTGAACTTATGGCTTTGTGGCGACTTTATTATCATTTGGTTTGGGCGACAAAAGACCGTCAGCCACTAATTACCAGCGAACGTGAAGCGAAACTTTCCAATTATATTATTAGCAAATCCGATGAACTTAATACTATTATTCATGCTATTAACGGCGTAGAAAATCATATTCATTTAGTAGCTTCTATTCCTCCCAAAATTTCTATTTCTGATTTTGTCCAAAAAATTAAAGGCAGTAGTACTCATTATATTAATCATTTATATCCTGTAGAAAATATGTTTGGTTGGCAAAGAGGATATGGGGTTTTTTCACTGGGTAGAAAACAACTGGAACAAGCTGTTATTTATGTAAAAAATCAGAAAGAGCATCATTCAAATGGAACAATAGTTGCATCTTTAGAAGAAGATAACCAAGATGATGACGCTCCTCAAAAATTTTATCTTTAATCAGCTTTAGCTCACTTTTGCCATGAGCCTCAGAATCAATTCTGAGGTGGACTCATGGACAATGTTTTAAAAGTTATTTTAGTTTCTATTTTCGTTGCCATCCACGGAAATCAATTCCAAGGCTAATAGCTAAAGTCTTCTCAAGAAGACTAAGCAAAAATTTCAGTCCACTTGAGTGGACTTACGCTATTAGCCCGGAACTTCAGTTCTGAGCGGGATAACTTTCAGTGCGATACTTTACACTCTATTGCCCAGAAGTTCTCCGCCTACCGCACTACAGTAGGTTCCAAAGTTAAATCTTGGAACATCAAGGTGCTAAGATAACGTTCGCCAAAGGAAGGCTGAATCATGACGATGAGCTTTCCTGCGTTTTCGGGACGTTTAGCTACTTGCAATGCAGCACACAAAGCCGCACCGGAAGATATCCCAGATAATAAACCTTCTTCTTTAGCCAGCCGTCGTCCAAATACCATCGACTGTTCATCGCTGACTCGAATCACTTCATCAACCAATTCCAGGCGGAGAACATCGGGGATAAAGCCAGCGCCGATACCTTGAATTTTATGCGGCCCAGCTTCCCCTCCAGATAATACAGGACTGTTGCTAGGTTCAACTGCGATCGCCTGAAAAGTTGGCTTACGTTGTTTAATAACCTCAGCAATACCTGTAATTGTCCCACCAGTACCTACTCCAGCAATCACGATATCTACTTCACCATCCGTATCTGCCCAAATTTCTTCGGCGGTGGTTTCTCGGTGAATTTTGGGATTAGCTGCGTTGCGGAACTGTTGCAGCATATATGCGTTGGGAGTGTTAGCCACAATTTCTTCGGCTTTGCGAATTGCTCCCCGCATCCCTTCTGTACCTGGTGTTAACTCCAAAGTAGCACCATAAGCTCGAAGCATCGCCCGTCTTTCGTTGCTCATGGTTTCAGGCATTGTCAAAATCAAACGGTAGCCACGTGCGGCTGCTACCATTGCTAAAGCAATTCCTGTATTGCCAGAAGTTGGCTCTACTAAAATGGTTTTTCCAGGCTGAATCAAACCTTCTGCTTCTGCCGAGAGTACCATACTTATCCCAATACGGTCTTTAACTGAAGCCGCTGGGTTCATGCCTTCAAGTTTGACAACTATCCTTGCTCCTGCTCCCTCTGCTTGGGGAATTTTGTTGAGTTCCACTAAAGGAGTTCGTCCAATAAGTTCTGTTACATCTTTAGCAATCCGCATTAATTAACTCCTAAAATTCTAAATTCAGTAAAGTGCAAGGTATTTTTTACTTATAACAGTAAGCTCGAATGTATTTAATTTACAGTCGAGTGCAAGCGCGTACATCAGGTATGTATTCTAACTAAACAATAAACTCTAAAATATTAGAAAGCAACTCAGTGAAATATTTATATTTCTTCTTGATTCAGATTATGGTAACAAAACTATAATTTGATGGAAAAATTTAAATAGTTTATCTATTACTCTTTTTACTAAAATACAAATTTTGAAGATAGGAAGTTATAACTAAATTTTTTAAAGATTAAACTTGTTGTATATATCCAAGATTCTAAATGAGGTTTTAATAGTTTTTAGTTTATCTAGAACAAATAATATAACTTTTAAAATTTAATTGTTTTCTCGATTATCTTAATGTATTGTTAAGCGCTGATATGTTTTTGAGTACAACTTTTATCGGCAAATAAATCAAGCAAAACAGTCTTTTATTAGCAGCCCACATTGCTTTGAGCTTGAGTACAAAACAACCCGAACCCTACATCGTAAATGCTAGTGCATCAGCCCAAAAATACTAGCACCCATACCCCACCAATTTTTTTTAAGACTTATCAGATGGCAGTTACAGTCTTTGAGTACAACTTTAATAACTTTAATAATTTTGATCCAACTCAGCTAAACTCCTTTGTAGAGAGTCGACTGATATAAAACCTATAGGATTTACGCAGAGATTCCCCTCTACCCCCCAACATTCCCAAGCAATAGCCTGGAGATGAAGGGGGGACTTCTTAACCCCCTAATTTCCAAAATAACCTATTTCAGTATTACTGAATACTGATTTACAAGCCAATACGGTTCAGTTAAGCATTTTTTTCTCTTTGTGCTCTTTGCGCCCTTTGCGGTTCGTTAAAAAAATTGAGTTCAACAAACAGTTATAGTCTTAACTGAACTGTATTGATTGACAAGCAGGGATGAGTTTAACAAGATGCTTGAATTAAACCACCTCTAGTTTAGTAATTAGTACACAGTAAACAAACTGAAAATGGATAAATGATAACTGATAACTTTTTTAGTATCAGGTTTATTTGTACAGTTTAAACAGAAACTAATTGGTGAAATAACACAAGATATTTTCTTACTGGGTGCATACTACCTGGGAAGGGAGAACCAAGATGAAAGTGAAGCTTTTAAATGTTCTCACAGTCTGTATATTTACTTTAGCGGTGATTTCTCCAGGAATATTAGCTTTTACCATAGTTTGGGGACGTCATATAGAGTTAGTAAAAGCACAGAATTTAACTTGTAATGTGAACAATAATAGTAGAGTCAATAACGCCTTGGTTCCCCAGTCAGAAGGCATAGATACTTCTACATATCAGTCAAGTCTAAAAATTTCTGAACACAATCTTAATCATCAAGAGTTGACTGCTGTGGAGCAATATCAACTGACAACTATTCTGCAATGGTTTTTCTTAATAACCCCTATTTTTGTTGGGTTAGGGATTATTCTTTACGACAGATATCTTGTTTATCGTACTGCTGTTTTTAAAGAACAAGTTGAAATGCTAGAAAGGCTTTGGCAACAAAGCATTGAGCAGTAAAACATTCCAAATACATTCATTCTAAATCAACAAAGACACCATGACAGAAGAACGCGAACTCCAGTATTTTGATTTGATTGATCAGCTACTTAAATGCCCTAACGGACAGGAACCAGAAGTTTTAGAAGCGAATCCAGAATTAATTGATTCTGGTTTAGTATATGCAATTCTAAAAGTCGCAACTGTATTCGCACACGAAGGCAATCAAGACGGTGCCAAATTTTTGTTTTTTCTAGGCCGTGAATTAGCGAAACAATTAGGATTGTACCCTGAAACTGAACCTGCTGATGGTGAACCAGAAGTTTCAACTAAGGAGTAATAATGCTATTGACTGCAACTGACGCTGGACAAATAGCCTTTGAGTTTCTCATGGCTGACTGGAATATTTCAGAATACGATCGCGAGTGGTTCACAATCTTTAATTCTCGTCTGATTGGTGAGTCTTGGTACATTGTAGAACTGGGTGTAGCAGGATTTCCTGATAGGTGGTTTATTCAAGTCTACGATACTGGAGCGTGTGATCCAGATTATACATTTATCTCGCCTATTCGAGGATCAGATGGATATGTTGACCTCGTAGATTTACCACATTTAGTTGCAGAAGTTTTAGTATCAGAGCGGAATGCTCGATAGTTACAATTCAAAATTTAAAATTAATACAAAAATTTTGAATTAACAATTTTAATTAGTCAGCATATTAGAGGTGATATTTTTTTAATATCGCCTCTTTTCTTATTTAATAAAACGTCTGTAATTTTTAATATTTTCTTTTAAATAAGTAATAATTAATGCCATATTTGACTGACATATTTGTGTTATATTACTATAGTGATGAACGCTACAGAAATATCAATTGCTATGATTGCTGAAGACATCCTAGCCAAAGAATTCACAAGAGTCGTCAATCACTACTATCCCAGTGTTGGGGAATTACTTGACGGGTGTTATGTGAAGGTAATTACCTGTTTTTGGGGAAGACCTGCTAGACGTTTGCAGTATATAGGAATTTATTGTTCTGAAGAAATGATTCCTCATGTACAAGCCCAAAAACACGTACTCAGAGAAATAGCTGACAATATGGGACTAGTTCAAGTAGTTTGTATGAATGCCAAACGATTGCTACGCGATCCAATGTCGAAGTTAAAGCAAAATCATCCACGCTTATGGTTAGAGCTGCACTGGGTTGCTGCATCCTAAAATAGCGATTGCAAGCTAATAATGAAAACAGGACTTTTCTGCAATTACGATAATCATCATCAAGATGCCCGCCGTGCCATCTTTGAACAAGTTGCATTGGTAAAGCAGGCGGAAAGCTTAGGCTTTGAAGAAGCCTGGGTGAGTGAGCATCATTTTAGTGAATCCAATCTCAGCCCTTCCATGTTGGTGTTGATAGCACACTTGGCAGGATTGACTTCAACTATCCGATTAGGCACAGCAGCAGTGTTACTACCGTTTCACAACCCAATTAGGGTAGCGGAGGACATTGCAACCTTGGATAATCTGTGTAATGGCAGATTATTATTTGGGATTGCCAAAGGCGGGCCATTTCCCGAACAGAACAAGCATTTTGCTACACCAATGGGTGAATCTCGTGCCCAGATGCTAGAGGCAATGGCATTGATTCAGAAGCTTTTATATGAAACTGATGTATCATTTAATGGGCAATTTTATCAATGCGATCGCCTGACAATTTACCCAAAACCTTTGCAACGACAGATTCCAGTATATGTAGCCACTGGAGATGATGACGGTATAGGGTTTGCCGCCAAACATTCTTTCGGTTTGATGGGGGGGCCACCATTTGCGCTGGAACGATTGCGGAATACTGTTGCTAAATACCGAGAGTTAAGTTCTAGCGGTTCTGAAAACCTGATACTAACTCGTTTCTTTTATGTTGCCAGGACATACGACGAAGCAGTTAGTGAAGCGTTGCCTTTCATCCGCAAGTTTAGCCAGAAAATGAAAGCCAACTCAGAACAAGTGATGCAGAAAAGTTCTAGCGGCCATAAGCCATTTGATCGCACCAATATTTGTTTTGATGAAGACTATTTGCTTGAGAACTCAATTATTGGTGATGTCAAAACGTGTCGAGACAAAATCAAAAAATTCCAGGATGAATTAAATTTAGGCACGCTAGCAATCAAACCCTCATCTTGCGATTTGCAAAAAAACCTGGAGAGTTTGACGCGCTATAACCAAGAGGTGCGGAATTATGTCTAAGTTACCATTGCTTCCTCCAGATGATTTACCTCCATCCGAAGTGACGAAGATGGATGGAATGTTGCATCTGGAACTAGAGCAATCTATTGGCAGATGCTTTTATCAAGCTTGCGATCGCATTACGCAAGCATTGTTAGCTCAATGCCAGTGGTATCTCACAACCAATGCTAATATCCTGATGTTAATCATCGATTGCCTTGACATTGTGTCTTACTGGCATATAGTCAGCAATATTCCTCAAATCGGGAATCGCCTAGAACGGTTTACCAGTAATGCTAAAATCCGCGTTTATCCCCCATTTGGTAAAGGTAGGCCGTTTGAAATTAGCGTAAATGAAATTTCAGCTTATCGAGATTGGCTGTAAAGCGATTGGATATTGAACCACAGATGGTTTATCTGTGTTTATCTGTGGTTCCTTTTGGAGTGATTTTGACTTGCTAAAGAAGACGCGGGAACAAACTTCACCGCGTCTTCTTCGCTGCCTATAATAAAAGAACTCAACGCCAAAGAGACAACGGTTATGCACTCATCCGATCTCAAAAATGCGTTACCAACTACTGATGAACTGCCTTGCAGTGACGATACACCAGTGGATAACGAAGACCAGAATTTTTTGCCCAATGTTTTACTGTTCTTACTCAATTCAATTTGGGCAACTCGGATGAATTGGTACTTCGGTGTAAACATGGCAGTGTATCACACTAAAGGGGTGAATCCTAAAGTACCTGTAGTGCCAGACGCTTTTTTGAGTTTGGAGGTGGAACGCAAAAAAAGTGGTAAGTCACGCAAAAGTTACGTAGTTTGGGAAGAAAACGAGATAGTTCCCATACTCGCATTAGAGATTGTATCCCACATACCACGGGGCGAATACGACGAGAAGCTGGCGATATATCGGCAACTGAGTGTGTTGTACTATGTGATTTATAATCCCGAATTTTGGCAGCGCGACCAACATCAACCATTTGAAATTTATAAGTTGATAGATGAGAACTATCAATTGCAGATAGGTGAACCTTACTGGATGCCGGAAGTGGGTTTAGGTATTGCACGATACCAAGGTATAATCGGTGGGATTCAACAAGAAGCTCTGTCTTGGTATGATGATCAGGGCGATCGCTATTTCACAGCAGAAGAACGAGCAGAACAGGAAAATATCCGAGCAGAAAAGTTGGCAGAGTATTTGCATTCTCTCGGCATCGACCCTGATTATCTACCTAATGAGTAATTGGGGAAACAAGCGATCGCCTTGAGTGTTAAAGTATGCCTTACACTGACTTTACACTGCACCGTGTCAAATAAAATTTCAACCTGACTATAGTATATAGCCAATTTTTGTTAACAATTCTCAGAGGATGTTTGTAAAGTCTAATTTATCACTCGCCCAAAACTTTTAAAACATCCTCTCAGTCTATTTTACCTAGTGCATTTTTGGACTCAATTCTATCTAGACCAAGGGCTTGTACAAAAAAGCTATTCGTCTTCGTCTCCTGGCGGCCGTTCGCTCTCGCTTTGTTGGGTATTCCACTCCGAAACAATACGATCTAGCATTTCACCCTGCGTACAGTTATTTACAGCAGCGTATTGCTTAATTAGCTCTTTTACTTTAGGGCTAATGTGGTCTATATCTAGTGGGTTATTTCTTCCCGTTTCCATTAGCTAATAGCAAATATTACATATAATACATTATTTAATTATATCAGCTATCATCGGATTTATTTGTGCTTCTTTAACTCCAGCATCCAGCGCTTGATGCGCTGTGTCGTAACAGCCAAACAGACATGAATCAAAGTCGGCGATGGGAAAGGGATTGCGCTCTAATACATTATGGATGGCAATTGCATACGAATATTTACCATTAAGTAAAGGGTGGGGATGTACCGCTACATACCACGTTACATTAATTCCACACTCAGATTTAGTGCCATCTTTTTCCAAGATTGGTTTATCCATTATCGCTTGACTCCTCATGGTTTTAGTTGCCAGGCGCTGATTTGAATGAAAGCTAACGGTATTTTAATTATATGTAAAGAGCAAAGCGCCTGTGTAGGAGAATCGCTCCTAAATTTGCGAACAGACAGATGCTTCCTAACCCCAATAAAATGTAGGTGGGAGCCATGACAACTCCAATCATAAACCAAGCAAATACGTGCAATATCATTAATAGAGCAAAGATACTGGCAATTGCAGCAGTTTGCCAAATCTCAATAACTGGACGACCCAACAATGTGAAACCTATTGTCAACGAGGTAGTAATTAGGTTTGCTGGAATTAAAAAGGCGCAAATAGCAATGCAGTAAGTGCTTGAAAATACCGTCAAGGTGTTAAAGTCTAACATTAATTTCTTATCTGAGTTGTGAAAATTATTTTAAACGTAGACGCGCAGCGGCTTCCCGGAGGGTAGGGCGCGAAGAAAAGAGAAGAGAACAGAAAAGAGACGAAGGTTTTCACGGATGATTTAGGACTGCTATAGTTTAAATTGCTAAATTTTGGATAAATATTTGTCCTGATATTCTTTAGGCTAGTAGGAGTTTAAAAGATTTGTAAGTTGATAGCCTAAACTATGCCGTTAATCAGATTTTAGTGAAGACACACTAAAATTTTGAACCACCAACTTCTTGGTGGTTCACAGAAGACATCGTATTAACTAGTAGTTAAGCGTTTAAGCAGCAGAGAAAGTCCGGAAAATCAGTGTTCTGGCGAACCCTGAAACACCAAGTCCTAGCAAAATACTAGTAAATAACAGACTTATTCGAGGGTTAGAATCTAGTTTTTTATCTTCTCTACCACCTGTAAAGAATAAAGACCAAGCTTGGGAAGCATTGATAGCCTTAAAGCTATTAAAGTCAGGCCTAAAAACAACAGGGCCAAACAGTTCAGGAGATTTGAAGTCTAAATCATTTATCATGTAAATAAGTATAACAAAAATCTTGCAAAATAGCTAACTTTCTGATATAAACATACGGATAAATGCAAGATAGACATATCGAGGGTAGCGATCGCCGAGTTCCCCGGTGATTTCTCATCAGAAGCTGAGTTAGAATATCGCTCAAAATGTATCAATCAGTGATGACGTACCCACCACCATTAATTAATATAGATACATCTGCATCATGGTAACCCCCCCCATTTGAGAAGTTACCAGATGCAGACACAATCAACTTTATGCAGGAGTGTATTAGCCACTCAACTTAATAAAGTCTTGACTCACTAGATATTTAAGCTTGTCATCGTGCTGTATTTGCTCTCGTACCAACTTGCTTTGCTGGTGGTTGAAAGTCGGCTACCTTTTGAGACAGCCACGAATACCAACTATCCAACCCAGTACCTGTAGTTGCAGAAACCTGAAAAATTTGAATTTCAGGATTTACTTCTTGTGCATATTTTATACATTTTTGGAGATCAAACTGCACATAGGGCAGCAGGTCAATTTTAGTGAGAATCATCACCTCACTAGCACGGAACATATGAGGATATTTGATTGGTTTATCTTCTCCTTCCGTAACTGAGAGAATCACTACTTTCGCCTGTTCCCCCAAATCAAATAAAGCTGGGCAAACTAGATTACCAACATTCTCAATCATTACTACTGAGTTTAACGGTGGGTTTAATTGTTGTAAACCCCGGTCTATCATTGATGCATCTAAATGGCAGCCTGTACCAGTATTAATTTGAACAACTTTACAGCCTGTCTCTTGAATTTTTTGAGCATCATTGGTTGTTTCTTGATCGCCTTCAATGACACTGATATAAATTTGAGCTTTTAAATCATTAATGGTGCGGGTTAAGAGAGTTGTTTTTCCCGCGCCAGGAGAACTCATTAAATTTAAGGCTAAGATATTTCGTCCTTTGAACCAGCCCCGATTTTGTGCAGCTAGTAAATTATTCTTGGCTAAAATATTTTGTTCTAAAGAAATTGTTGTGTTGTGTATTTTTGCATGAATTTGTGATACTTCTGTATGATGTTCGTGGCTATGAAAATGAGTAATTACAGTGCCATCAGCTAAAGTATGGGTATGATGATGGTGAGTAACTTCACCTGTTTCTGGATTATTTATCTTGCTTTCAGCATCGTCAGAACAACCACAGGTTACACACATAGTTCCTCTATTTCTATTTCTTTAACTTTTAATTCTTCACCTGTTATTAAATTTAATTGCACGCTACCACACTTACAAATACCAAAAGGCTTTTCTAAAGGAACTTCCGCACCGCATTGGCGACATTGTGCCAAGCCGGGAATTTCTCTAATTTCTAATGTTGCTCCTTCGAGAACTGTACCTTGAGTGCAAATATCAAAACAAAACCGTATTGCATCAGGCATAATCGCTGAAAGCTTGCCAATTTCTAATAAAACTCGGCTGACTTTGTTACCATTAGCATGTTCATTCACAATAGCCACAATATTTTGTGTAATTCCAAGTTCGTGCATACAAAGTATCTCTTAAAAATTAACAAATTCGTGGCATTTGATCGCCCACTAGCATATCAACAATACGTTCAGCATTGAAAACAGTTTTTAACAAAACAATACCTGGAGGCGAAGCAATAACTTCACCAATAACACAAGCGTCTTTTCCGGCTGGGTGAGATTTCATAGCTGTCAAAACAGTTTCTGCATATTTGCTAGGTACTACTACTACTACCTTCCCTTCATTTGCTAGATATAAGGGATCTAAACCAAGAATTTCACATACTCCTTTGACTTCTTCACGAACAGGAATAGATTCCTCGTGTAGGCGAATTCCTACATTAGAACTGAGGGCAAATTCATTTAATACAGTAGCTAAACCGCCGCGTGTGGCATCCCGCATAGCATGAATTTCGGGGCAAACATTGAGAATAGTTTCTACCAAGCTATGCAATGGCTGACAGTCGCTTTCAATATTAGAATCTAATGCTAATTCACCACGGGCAATTAAAATTGCTGTCCCATGATTGCCCAATTCACCATTAACAATTACTGCATCGCCTGGTTGAATTTTATGGGCAGAGATTTCAACTCCTCTAGGAATTACACCAATCCCAGTCGTATTAATAAACAATTTATCGACAGCACCGCGATGGACAACTTTTGTATCACCAGTGACAATTTGAATACCAGCTTTTTTTGCAGCTATTGACATACTGGTAGCTACACGCCGTAAAGTTTCTACAGCTAATCCTTCTTCTAAAATAACGCTACAGGTGAGATATAAAGGTTTAGCACCACTCATTGCTAAATCATTAACTGTGCCATTAATGGCTAATTCTCCAATATCGCCACCAGGAAAAAATAACGGATCTACAACATAAGAATCGGTTGTAAAAGCTAGTCTATCTCCCTGTTGCATGAGATTGGCTAAATTCAACCTAGCTTGGTCTTCTAATTGTGAGAGAATTGGGTTATTAAAACTTTTGACAAAAATATCTTCAATTAAATCGCGCATGGCTTTACCACCGCTACCATGTGCAAGGGTAATATGGCTATCTCGCACTTTACCTTGGCGACGACGGATTTTTTCCAGTTTTTCAAAAAGAATATTTTGTGCTGAGGTGCTAGGGGAGGCTTCCATATTTAAATTAATTTTTATGTTAATTAGGCAGACAATTAAGAATTAGCTACCTCATAGAATGTGATGCACACACCAAAAGAATCAATAACTACAAATTCTTTCAATCCCCAAGGTTTCGTTTCTAAATGCCCTTGGGGGTGAATAATTGATTCATCCTTGGCAATAAACTCTGCATAAAGTTGTTCAATGTGGCTAACTTGGATCAGAAATTGTGTTCCTTCGGCAAGGTGCTTATCATCATTTTTTTGCAAAAATATTTGTGCAGAATCACGTTTCACGATTGCCATTCTTACTGGCTTACCTTCTGTATGTATAGTTTTAAATCCAAGCTTTTGTTCATAAAAGGCAATGGCTTTGTCTAAATCTTTGCCAGCCGGAATAATTGGGCTGATATTACCCAGTATGGATTGTTTATTCATATATTTTTAGCCAGTAGATTCCCCAAAATTTGTTCAAATAAATCAGCAGCAGACTAATACATCCTAAAATTGAACACTGACTTTATCTGCCTGCCTCGTCATGCCTACCACGATGTCTATCACAATGCAGTATGCCATTTACAGCCCAATTTTCTCGCTCAAATTCATCAATATGGATAGTTATCCATTCTGGTTTGGTATCTAAAGCTGAAACTAAGGCATTAGTCATGGCTTCTACTAGCCGCCGCTTTTTTTCGATAGAGTGACCTTTGGCAATTTGAATGGTGACAAATGGCATAAGTTTTCTCCTGAAATTAAGGTAGTTTTGTAGAGTAGAAAGGCAAGATTGATTAACTCAAAGAATTACCGCAAGCGGGCAGAGGGATTTGAGTTATGCTTACCTTTGGTTCTTCCCGCATCGTTCTTTTAGCAATGGTGGAAAGTCTGCCATATTTGTAATAGGCTGCACAAGCGCCTTCAGAAGATACCATACAAGTACCAATTGGTGTTTCTGGAGTGCAAGCTGTACCAAATACTTTGCATTGCCAAGGTTTTAAGACTCCTTTAAGAATTTCTCCACATTGACAAGCTTTATGATCAGCAATTTTGAGATTAGGAATGCTAAATTTCAGTTCAGCGTCGAATTGTGCGTATTCAGGACGAATTTTTAAGCCTGAATAAGGTATATCACCCAAGCCGCGCCAATCAAAATTGTCTCGCGCTGTAAATACTTGATTCATGGCTTGTATTGCCACTGTATTGCCAGCTTTCTGTACAATTCGATTATATTGGTTTTCGACTTCACAACGATTTTCTAATAGTTGCTGTAACAGCATACAAATCGATTGAAGAATATCTAAAGGTTCAAATCCTGAGACAATAATTGGCTTATGATATTGTTGAGAAATAAATTGATAAGGGTCAGTACCAATTACCATACTGACATGACCAGGGCCGACAAATCCATCTAATTGCAAGTCGGGGTTATCTAGTAGTGCTTGTAAGGCGGGAATCACAAGGACGTGATTACAAAACATACTAAAATTAGGAATTTTTTCTGCGGCTGCTTGCAGGATGGTGAAGGCGGTACTGGGGGCTGTGGTTTCAAAACCTAAGCCGAAAAATACAACTTCTTTGTCGGGGTTGTTTTTGGCTATTTGCAAGCTATCTAGTGGCGAGTATACTATGCGGATATCTGCGCCTGTAGCTTTGGCTTGGAGTAAGCTAGTTTTGGAACCAGGAACTCGCATGGCATCGCCAAAAGTGGCAAAGATGACGTTAGGATTTTGGGAGATTGCGATCGCATCATCTAATCTTCCTTTAGGCATGACGCATACTGGACAGCCAGGCCCATGAATTAATTCAATGTTATCTGGCAAAATTTCTTCAATACCGTATTTAAAAATAGAATGGGTATGTCCGCCGCATACCTCCATAATTTTGATATGTCTTCCTAGTTGTTGACTTAATTTGGTGATTTCCCGGCGTAAGCCTTCAGCTTTTTCTGGTTCGCGGAATTCGTCAACATATTTCATAGGAGTTGGGGAATAGTTTTTACAGAGGGATTTCTTTAACGAACCGCAAAGGAGAGGCAGCACGGTCTTGGGGGTTTCCCCCATGAGCGACTGCCGTCACAAAGGGCACGAAGGAAGAGAAGATAGAGAAGATTTTATTAACCATTGAGTAGTGCTAGATATTTGCTGCTATTTCTTGTAATAGTTGTAATGTTTCTGCTGCTTCTTGTTCGTTAATGCGATTCATGGCAAAGCCGACATGAACTAATACCCAATCGCCAATACAAGCTTCTGGAGGATGTTGTTCGTCAACAATGCAGGCAATATTTACTTGTCGTTTGACACCACCAACGTTGACAACGGCTAATTTATGATTAATGTCAGTTATTTCGACAATTTGACCGGGAATTCCTAAACACATTGGGATTTTCCTATTTGAAGATAAAACAACCGCAGAGGCGCAGAGAACGCAGAGGGAGTTTTGGAAAATTATGTGATTAATTTAAATTATTAAAGTTGTTTAAATAATTAATTGGGCGGCTGCAATCACAGCTTGCCCTAGTGATATACCACCATCATTTGCTGGAACTAAGCTGTGAGTAAGTACGTTGATTTCCAATGTTTGTAAGCCCTTAGTAACTTGCTCTAATAAAATACAATTTTGAAATACTCCTCCTGTTAGAACAACCTGATTAATAAGGTTTTCTTGAGAGAGATGTTTAACCATCTCTACAATTGCTTTGGCTAAACTTTGATGAAATTTTGACGCTATGATAGCTTGAGGTATCTGTTGTTGCAAGTCTTTAAGCAAGGCTTGCCACATGGTTTTAGGGTCTATACAATAAATACTATCCAAAAAGGTAAAATTAAAATGATAGTTTTGTGTTTCTTCATGTTTATTTAAGCTATCCATATCGGCTAAAGCTTCCATTGCGATCGCGGCTTGTCCTTCATAGCTACACTCTTCTCGGCAAATACCGATTGCCCCTGCTACTGCATCAAATAACCGCCCTGCTGAGGAAGCCATGGGTGAATTAATACCTTGTTCTATAAGCTGATTAAGTAGTTGAAGCGGCTTTTTATCTAAAAATTTTAATATTTCTAAATCTCCATACTTTTGTGTTAAATTATCCCAGGTATCGGCTGCTAATAATTGGGTATACGTGTTACGCCAAGGCTGATAAATTGCTTGTTCTCCTCCAATCATTGCCACTGGTTTAAATGTTGCTAATCGCCGAAATTCGCGGTAGTCAGCTAAAAGGAATTCTCCGCCCCAAAGTGTACCATCTTCACCGTAACCCAAGCCGTCTAAAGCAATACCTAAAACTGGTTGTGAGTTTAAAGGAATATTATTTTCTGCCATACAAGCAGCAATATGAGCATGATGATGTTGGATAGAATAAATTTTGATTTTGTTAACAGATGCTAGTTGTTTCCCCAGTTTTGTTGAGAGATATTCTGGGTGTTTGTCAATAGCTATGACTTGTGGTTGATGCTCAAATAAATTTAAGTATAAATTTAAACTATCTTGATAAGCATTAAACGCCGCAGCATTTTCTAAATCTCCCAAATGTTGAGAAAGAATTGCTTGCCCTTCGCGCAATAAGCAAAACGTATTTTTTAACTCGCTACCCATTGCTAAAATTGACGTAACTTTATCAAATCCAGGTGGTAAATTAATTGCTATTGGGGCATATCCTCTGGCGCGGCGAATTGTTTGTACTTTATCACCAATAACCCGCACCACTGAATCATCAACTCGGTTGATAATATCTCGATTATGGAGAAGAAAATAATCGGCAATTTTTCCTAACCTATCTCGTGCTTCATCATTATCAATACATTGCGGTTCATCCGATAAATTGCCACTTGTTAACACAATCGGGCGATTCATCCGCTTGAGAATTAAGTGATGTAAAGGCGTATAAGGTAGCATGAAACCAAGGCTATTTTGCCCTGGTGCTACAGATGGGGCAATTGAGTGCTGAGTAATAATTTCTTCCCCAGTCCCCAATGCCCAATGCCCAGTCCCTAGTCTCTTTCTCTTTAACAAAACAATAGGCGCAGCAGGACTTGTTAATAATTCCCTTTCCTTGGGGTTGATTGTGCAGTATTCGGCAATTACTTCTATATCCCTTGCCATTAAAGCCAAGGGTTTATGATAACGTTTTTTGCGCCGACGCAGTTTTTGTACAGCAGCTTCAACAGTCGCATCGCAAGCAAGATGAATACCACCCAATCCCTTAATGGCGACAATCTCGCCTTTTTGCAATAGGGTACAAACAGCATCGACATCATCTAGCATCGAGAACATAGAAGCGGTAACCGATTTACCATCAGCACGTTCTAACCAAGCGTTGGGGCCGCAGACATGGCACGCTACAGGTTGGGCATGAAAGCGGCGGTTTTCTACATCATGGTATTCCTTCTCGCATTCGGAACACATGACGAATGCAGACATACTGGTATTGCATCTGTCATAAGGAATGGCGCGAATAATACTCAATCTGGGGCCGCAATGGGTACAGTTAGTGAAGGGATAACGGTAAAAGCGGCTAAAGGGGTCAAAAATTTCTTGTTGACATTGGGGACAAGTGGCAGCATCAGGAGAGATTTCTGTTTTCACTTTACTAGTGACACTATTAGCAATGACAAAATCCTCAAAGTTAAATTCACTTACACAAGGCGTTCTAATAATTTCCTGAATTCTGGTTAGGGGTGGGCATTCTTGCTGTAATCGGATGATAAATTCTGCTAAAGCTGCTTCGCTACCAGCTGCCCTAATTAACACACCTTGCCCATCATTACAAACATCTCCCTGCAAACCGCAGGCTTTGGCTAGACGATAGACAGCCGGGCGAAATCCCACACCTTGAACAGTACCGCGAACTCTTATTTCTTCAATCGCCATAGTTAAATTGCCACAGCAAAATTCGGTTGTTTCCAGAATCAGCTATTACCGCAGTTTTGCCACAAATTTTTATGCCGTAACACCAATTTAAACTGTCTCGTGTTGGCAAGCCAAAATCACGATTTTCACCTTTGTTTTTAAAATTTGTTTGTCCTGTAACTGCATCTGCCTCAACACCTTGCAGTGATAGAATTAACTCTGGCTTTTTCCATCCTAACAAGCGAGAATTAGCTGTATCTGCAACTACCAACCAATCGCCTGCAACATCCACACCATAAGGCATACTCAAACTACCAGCACTGGGGAAATAAACTCCTTGATTCATTTCCACAGAATCAAAGTTTTTTTGTCCCAATACCACTGCACAAGGGGCATTATTTTCTGTTAGCATTCCCTGCCAAATCATCACACGGTTATTTCCGGCATCGCTGACAACTAAATTGTCTCCCCAAAACGTAATATCGTGACACCATCGCATACTCGCAGCTGTGGGAGAACCGCCGCCATTTTCATTACGAGATATCATATTCGGTTGTCCCAAAACTAAATCGGCGGTTTGTCCATTTTCTGTTGGTAATTGCTGCCAAATTAACACCCGACGATTTCCTGTATCGGCAACAAATAGCCTACCTTGGTGATAGAAAACGCCATAAGGCCAGTGCATCGTATTTGCTGCTGGTATTTGACTGCCTCGATTTGGTTCATTATCAGTAAAATTAGCCTGTCCTAATACTAAATCTGCTGGTACATTGCTATCTTCGGGTAAATTTTTCCAAATCAATATCCGATGGTTCCAAGCATCTGCTACAGCTAATCCTTCCCCACAAGCACAAATTCCCGTCGGTACACTTAAAGTTGCCCTTCCAGGTGTACCTTTAGCATTTTGTCCCTCATGATAAAAGTCTGGTTGTCCAATTACCCAATCAGCGCTTTGACTATCTTTGGTGGGTAATTTTCGCCATCCCAATAATCGATGATGTCCTGTATCTGACACCCATAATGGCCCGGTTTCTGATACTAAACAAGCACCGCGAGGGCCAAACATAGTTATGGCACTAGGTGCTAAAGGTATTGCTAATTTTTCTGGTTCAAGAATTTCGCCTAAAATTACCTCTGCACCTTGAGGTGAGAAGGGTAAATTTTGCAAAATTCTTATTGGTTTTGGCGGTAATGAAGGTGTAGAAGTAATCTTGATGGGGTTGTGCATTAACCGCAGATGGATGCTGAGGAAGGCTAATTATTATTCAAAGTCATTGAAGTGAATTTGTGTGTATCGATGATTGCAATTTATAGCTTCAAATAGAAACTAGTGGTCTATCGCATTAATCTTGCTGGGTAAAGTGACTTTTGAATTTTTCTTCTTTTTTCTCTCCCTTTGCGTACTTCGCGTACTTCGTGGTTCGTTCCTCAACCCCCTTAGAATTAACGCAATGAACCACTAGACTGATTGCACAAGTCTAATTAATGAATAATTAACCGCCGATAACCGCTGATCAAAACCACTTAGACAATAGAATTAATGTTTAAAAATCTATCCTCATGTTTTTAAGTTTCCATACCTGCCTCATCCCTAATATTGATTTCTATCTCCAATTCTTGGAGGGCTTGGGCTACTAATTGTGCCTGTTCTAAATGTTGAGACTGAGTATAAATTCTCCAAGCTTCTTGGTAATAATTACGGGCTTTTAAGAGATTTTGAGGATTACCAGATTCTGGACTTTGCGGGTCATCAGGTAAATTAAAGAGGGCGTTAGCTTTATTAGAAATTGTGTTGGCGTATTCTAGAGGTGTATCGTGGGAATTACGAACTTTTAATGCTTCATTATAAGCTGCAATCGCCCGCAAATTATTCTCTATAGGATGTATACTCTGTAAATATTGCAAAGCATTACCTAAGTTGTTTTGCAACATCGCATATTCTCTGGGGTTGTCAATCAGGTTAATCTGCTTTAGTGCTGACTCAAATGTTTGTACAGCTAAACCTTCACACAAGTGTTTTTGTTCTAATCCCGCAGGTATTGAGAGGTAGGCGATCGCAATATTGTTGTGTAAAATCGCATATTCCTGTGGGTAATTCTGCCAAGTAAATACCCGCAATGCCTCTTGATAAGCTTTGATGCTGTCTGATATTTTTGCCAAATTGAAGGGTACTAGAGATTGCAACACCAACCCCAAATTCATCTGTGCTTCCGCTACTTCTTCAGGCGAAGCTAACTGTTGCAAAATTGGGAGTGCCTCTTTATAAACTGTTTTCGCTTCTAGCAGTAACTTTGTTCCCTCATCAGGAATTGTTTTTAAAGCACCTGCTATACCCACCTTGGCACGGGCTTTTAGTAAAGGATAATCTTCACCACATATTTCATTAGCCCGTTCATACAGCCTAACTGCACTCCACAAATCTTGGGCAGTTTGAGGTTTTTTCTGTAAACCCTGCGCTAACTCAATCAGCATCTCGATTTTTTCTTGTGTCGTTGCTGACTCCGATGAAATAGCTGCGATCGCTGCTTTAACTGTTGAATCTGTAATGCTAGGGATCATGGGAACAAAGATGAAAAGATTAGTGTACACATATTTGTAAGTACCTCTTCCTAAAGTAGGCTGGGGTAGTCTGAGACAGAAACTTTTTCTAATATTTAGCTATTACAACAACTAAATTTGCTTTAACTTTAAAATAATTTTTTGTTCAAACTCTAGATATCACATGCTAATTTTAACCAAACTATATACAACTTAATTGTTGATTTATATATTTTATTATGCTGCTATCTAAGCTACATAAGCATAATTGATTGATATCAAACGCTTTTATGTGTAGTTAAAATTCAAATATAGATAAACTAATACAATATTGATATATCATTTTGTAGTTTTAAATAAGAGCTTTTTATAAATCGCTAAATTTTTTTTTGATTATATAGTATTTATATCTAATTTTTGAAATACATGTAGTAGGGTGGGCACTACCCACAAAAACCTAGATATGATGGGTAATGCCTACCCTACACTTAGGCTCATTCCATCAATTAGCAATGCCAAAAGGTTGAAGTTATCAATAAAAATAAAAGAAAAGAAAATCATTGAAGATAAGCTTCTTCAATAATTCCCTATCTCCATCCAAGGTTGCAATTTGAGATGAGGCTCTTATAGTTTCTGCAACTGTACAAAAACCTTATCTTCTCGAATTTGTAACGGATATGACTGTAGAGAAACCTCAGGCACAGTTAAACATTCACCTGTCTCTAACCTATACTGAAATCCATGAGCAGGACAGGTGATAATACCATTTTCAACCTTTCCCTGACTCAAAAGAGATCCTAGATGAGTGCAGGCATTATCGAAACAGGTAATGTTAATACCTTGGCGGTATAAAATTAAGGAGTTGCCTGCAACTTGTAATGCCAACACACCAGATTCAGGAATTTGCTCAACAGTTGTTACCTTAACCCAAGTGGATGTTGGAAGAAATGGACTAGTTAGACCAGAACCAACAATATCAACACTAGGGCCATTTTTGACGGCAATAACTGTAGTAATTTCTGGACAATGAGATTTAATAGCTTTTTCCACACCTTGGGATAAAGTCAAAGTTGAAGACGGACAATTACTACAAGTTCCTATCAGCCTGACTTCTACTGTATCTGGTGGTTTAATTGCGACTAATTCCACATCCCCATTATGGCTTTGTAAGCCTGGGCGAACTTCATCAAGGGCTATCTGGATGCGTTGTGCTAATGGCGGTTGTGCTGGTTTAACCAATTCGTGATACAGCAATACTGCATATACTACTTCGTCAGCCACAGCATGGCGCAAGGCTGACATAGATCCTTGCTTGAGGTTTTTAATCAAACGCTTCAAGGCTGCTTTGTGTAAGGCTTCAATTGCTCTTTGTAGCCCTACAACTACACATCTTTGACTTTCATCCCATTCAGATACAATGGCTTCAAAACGGTTAATTTCTTGAACCAATTCTTCAAGGGTTGCTGTGTGTTCAATGAGTGTAATCATTGCTTATTATTCACTGTTGACTAGTCCCTAATGAATCTCGACTGACAATGTAAATACTCAACTCACACTCACTTCATTTTGAAATCTTTCAGCAGAAATGGCATAACTGCGCCTGTAACAAGGCTAGATATGACTATTGGTAACCAAAAAGGCATTTTGGTTTGTGCAAGTGACACCAATAGGAAGGAACCTATGCCAGTACCAATTACAATTTGCTGAACAAAAAATATTGGGTCGCGTAGTAGCTTTCCCTTGAAGAATAATTTAGCGGAAAACCACCCGATCTCGAACATAATACCTCCTATAAATTTGTTAATAAATTCAGTACAACCAGTCCTAAAAGTATGGCTGGAATCACACCAGCCGGGCCAAATAATCCACCTAGAATTGCCGAAAACTGATAACCTATATCTTTTCCAGCCAATAGCATTCCACCAATAGCGCCACCAATCATAGATAAGATAGTTGCTATTAATACCCACACCAATCCTGTGCTGATGTTAAGGTCTCCAGATGCTAAATTGGTGAAAAGATTTGTTAGATTAGGGCTGCTTAAAATATCTATCATTTCTTACCTTTGTTGAGATGGAAAATTGTTAATAGTGAACAACTTAGTAACTGACACTATCCATGACGTATAATTTCAGCATCAATCTCTTGCAAGGTTTGGGTTACTACTTCTGCTTGTTCTAGCTGTTGATGTTGAATAAATATTTCCCAAGCTTCTTGATAGTAAGTACGCGCTTGTAAGAGGTTTTGTAAGTTACCAGCTTCTGGCTTTTGGAAGTCGTCAGGTAAGTTGAATAAGGCGTTGGCTTTGTTAGAAATTGTGTTAGCGTATTCGAGAGGCGTGTCTTTGGAGTTACGCACTTTTAACGCCTCGTCATAAGCTGCAATCGCCCGTAAGTTATTCTCTATAGGATGAGAACTCACCAAATATTGCAAAGCATTACCCAAGTTGTTTTGCAACATCGCATATTCTTTGGGGTGATCAATCAGCTTAATATGTTTCAGCGCCACTACAAATGTTTCCACTGCTAACCCTTGACGCAAGTATTCTCGTTCTGATGCTAAGGGCATAGAGAGGTAGGCGATCGCAATATTGTTGTATAAAATCGCGTATTCCTGCGGGTACTCTTGCCAAGTAAACACCCGCAAAGCCTCATGATAAGCTTGTATGCTGTCTACTATTCGCGCCAAATTGAAGGGCACTAGCGACTGCAACACTAAGCCCAAATTCATTTGTACCTCTGCCACTTCTACAGGCGAAGCTAACTTTTGTAAAATCGGTAAAGCCTCTTCGTAGCCAGCTTTTGCTTGTAGCAGCAACTCAGTCCCAACATCTGGAATTATCTGCAACGTCCCAGCCATCCCTACTTGGGCGCGGGCTTTCAGTAGCGGATAATCCTCGCCGCACATTTGATATGCTCGGTAATACAGAGAAACTGCATTCCGCAAGTCTTTGGTAGTTTTAGGCTTTTTTTGAAAGCCTTGTGCCATCTCGATCAGCATTTGGATTTTTTCTTCTTTTGTTGCTGATTCCGATGCAATGGCTGCGTAGAAATGAAGTGGCTTGTCATTAGACATCGCTACCTTCACTGCTAAATCTGTAATGCTAGGGGTCATAAGTACCGTACTCTAGCCGGATGGGGAATTGGGCCTGTCAATACCTACGAAACGTAGTGACACCTTCTCTCGTCTCAATCAAGGACTATACACACTCAGATGATTTACGCAGATTGTGAATCTCTTAGGCAGAACCCCCTTGTTTTGCCCCGATATCACCCAATTTATGTTGACTCCTCTCCACTTTTCCCCTCATAAGGGACAGGACATCTCAACTCAGCACTCTTCATACGGTAAATTGATTGCCGCAATACTGTGCTAGAGAATTAAGGGGGAAACCTCAATTTCAATTGCTAGGTGTTTTTACCAGAAGTCTCTTAAATACTCCTTGGATCGCATGAATCAATGTTTCTAACTATAAAACACTCTATTTACAAATTTCTAGAGGGAAATTGCCAATATTCAGTCCAGTTTTAAGTACTTAAAATTTTTCTTAATCTATTCTGTATCAATGGCTAACAAAAACCACCATTAACTCATTGATTAGCTTAAATATGTATGCAGCTATTACATTTATATTATCAAAATATAACTTGTATTGTTTTGGTGAGCCAATATAGTTTGTTCATCTATTATTTAAGTTCTACCCGCAAAAGCTTTGTTATGCAACAAGTTTATCGAAACTTTAAAATATCCTGAGCTATCAAATAAGGCAGATTGGTCTATATATTATTCATATTTTTTATAAATAGTCTGTCGCGCCTATAACCTTTTATGAAAATTTTTATTTATTTTATATTTTTCCTAATCATAAATTTTTATTTAATCAGAGTTAATATAGGAAAGAAATCACTTATTTTAAAAGATCAAGATTGATAAACAGGTAGTACGCTACAATTCTTGCCGCCTGAATCATGCATGGTAAACAATAGAAAAATACTTAGCCGATGACTAACGTACTATGGCTACAAGGTGGTGCTTGTTCAGGTAACACCATGTCATTTCTCAACGCCGAAGAACCGACAGCCTGCGATTTAATTGCCGACTTTGGCATTAAGATACTTTGGCATCCGTCCTTGGGTTTGGAACTGGGCGATAACTTACAACAACTACTACGAGATTGCATTTCCGGCAAAATACCTTTAGATATCTTGGTATTTGAAGGTAGTGTAGTCAATGCCCCGAATGGCACAGGCGAATGGAATAGATTTGCCGATCGCCCCATGAAAGACTGGTTAACAGACTTATCCCAAGTTGCTAGCTTTATTGTGGCTGTTGGAGACTGTGCCACATGGGGAGGAATTCCCGCCATGTCACCCAACCCCAGCGAGTCGCAAGGTTTGCAATTTCTCAAGCGTCAAGAAGGCGGATTTTTAGGTAAAGACTTCCGCACCAAATCAGGATTACCAGTGATTAACATTCCCGGATGTCCAGCCCATCCTGATTGGATTAGTCAAATATTAGTTGCGATCGCCACCGGACGCATAGCCGATATTGCCCTTGATGAACTAAATCGTCCCCAAACCTTCTTCAACACCTACACCCAAACAGGTTGTACCCGCAACGTCCACTTTGCCTACAAAGCCTCAACTGCCGAATTTGGTCAGCGCAAAGGATGTCTATTTTACGACTTAGGCTGTCGTGGGCCTATGACTCATTCCTCTTGCAACCGCATCTTGTGGAACCGCGTCTCCTCCAAAACCCGCGCCGGTATGCCTTGTTTAGGTTGTACCGAACCAGAATTCCCCTTCTACGACCTCAAACCCGGAACTGTATTTAAAACCCAAACAGTCATGGGAGTTCCCAAAGAATTACCACCTGGAGTCAAGGCAAAAGACTACGCCATACTCACAATGGTAGCTAAAGACATAGCACCAGCCTGGGCTGAAGAAGACTTTTTCACAGTTTAGGAAATGAGGCATTGGGAGAATAACTAAGATTGTTGACCCTTGACTCTTGATAAATGACAAAGGACAAGTAAGAAATGACAATACAAACATTAGACATTTCGCCAGTCGGTAGAGTCGAGGGCGATTTAGATGTCCGCGTTGATATTGAAAATGGATATGTAGTCAACGCTTGGACTCATGCCGAACTCTTTCGCGGATTTGAAGTTATCCTACGCGGTAAAGATCCCCAAGCCGGATTAATTGTTACACCTCGTATTTGTGGTATCTGCGGTGGTTCTCACCTGAGTTGTGCATCTTGGGCATTAGATACAGCTTGGGGAACAGAAGTTCCACGCAATGCAATTTTGGCGAGAAATTTGGGTCAAATTGTCGAAACCATTCAAAGTATACCCCGCTATTTTTACGGTTTATTTGCTATTGACCTGACTAATAAAAATTACCGCAATAGCCGCTTCTATGAAGAAGCCACCAGGCGCTTTGCTGCTTTTACTGGTACATCTTACGAACTAGGCATCACAATTTCTGCCAAACCAGTAGAAATTTACGCCCTCTTAGGTGGTCAATGGCCCCATTCTAGCTACATGGTTCCCGGTGGCGTGATGTGCGCCCCCACCTTAACAGACATTACCCGCGCTTGGTCGCTGTTGGAATATTTCCGTACCAATTGGTTAGAACCAGTATGGTTGGGTTGTTCTTTAGAACGCTACGAAGAAATCAACAGTTACGATGATTTCATGGATTGGCTAGATGAAGACCGCAAGCATCGAGATTCCGACTTGGGTTTATATTGGCGCATGGGTTTAGATATTGGTCTTGATAGATATGGCGCTGGTGTAGGTAAATATGTCAGTTGGGGATATTTACCCCATGAGGATAAATATCAGAAGCCCACTATTGAAGGACGAAATGCCGCTTTAATCATGAAAAGTGGAGTGTATGACAGCTTCAACGACACTCACACCTTAATGGATCAGTCTTTTACCCGCGAGAATACAACTCATTCTTGGTACGACGAAGGCACAGCAGATATTCACCCAAGCGATCGCATAACTAAACCGACTGCAAATAATACCAAAGACTTTGATAATGCCTATTCTTGGGCGAGTGCAGTCCTTCACAAAGACTTCGGACGCTTAGAAGCAGGCCCCTTGGCGCGTCAGTTAGTGGCGGGTGGCAAACACGGAGAGTCTTGGCAACACCAAGATGGATTTATCCTAGACGTGTTCAAGCAAATGGGCGGTGCTAGTATTCATGTGCGTCAGTTAGCGCGAGTTCACGAAATTGTCAAGTTATATCGCCAAGCCGAACATTGCTTGCGCGAGTTCAAGTTAAACGACCCCTGGTATATCAAACCTCAAGAAAAAGATGGCAAAGGCTGGGGTGCAACAGAAGCAGCACGGGGTTCTCTGTGTCACTGGGTTGAAGTGGAGGGAGGTAAGATTAAGAACTACCAAGTGATTGCTCCCGGTACTTGGAATATCGGCCCCCGTGACGGTGAAGGACTACGCGGCCCTATTGAAGAAGCTTTAATCGGGACACCTATTTACGATTCTACTGATCCAGTGGAAGTTGGTCACGTCGCGCGATCGTTTGATTCTTGTTTGGTGTGTACAGTTCACGCCCACGATGCAAAGACTGGTGAAGAGTTGGCGCGTTTTCGCACAGCTTAGAGGATGTTAATAGCTAATGATTATTAACCATTAGCTATTCTTGAGATTTATAAGTGCTTGCTAGAAGCGATGAAGCGAATTCAAGTCCAATCCTCTGTGCGTAAACCTACAATTTGTCCAAAATCAGCAGAATTTCGAGTCAATAGAATAGCTTGATTCACTAACGCGATCGCAGCAATTTTTAAATCCATTGTGCCCAATCTTGGATATAACGCCTTAAAGCGTTGAAATTCTTGGGCTGCCTGTTCATCAAATTCTAGAATCGGGATAGCGCAGTAGTTAGTTAATTGCCTCTTCAACTGCTTGTAAGCTTCAACTTGTCCCTCAACAGTCCGAGCTTTTGTCAAATAACTCAACCACCCCCGCGTTTGTTCTTCATAGCTGAAGACGTTGCGCTCCTGCTCCTCCACGATCCAAAACGCTGAGATGATCGGTATCAAGAATGTACATCTAAGCATCGCGTGATTCTACAGAATCTGAACGCAGGGATTCACGATACTCGCGTCCTAACTGCATGGCTTCATCATAAGCTGAGTTGTCAGCAAATGTTCCCGCGATCCTCTCCCACCAAGCTTTTGTTGGCAAAGAAACAACCTCCAATTGACTTTTGAGGCGTGCAACTTTAGCCTCTAGGATCGCTACTCGTTCTTCTAGTTGTCTTGGTACTGTTGACATAACTCACCTTGACTAATTATCTGCCTCTATTTTCTAACAGAGAATACTTGTAGTCCATACTTCTCATATTGGGACAGTGCATTAAAAACTTCCAAATAAAAAAATCTCCCATCATAGAAAGACATAAAAACAAAAATCTGCACAACAGCTAGTCCGATTCGCCTTCCACTGATATACGCTGAATTTTATCAGTAAGATTTTCTTCCCATTGAGTATCGCTCATATCTATACTAATCATCCGACCAGCAGCTTGTGAACGGTCAACATACACCTGAAACGCAATAATATCTTCTCGATGAGTCAGTACATAGCGTCGTAACTCATTAAGGCTCATTGCGTCATAATTAGCTGTTGTCATGGCTCGTATCCTCCACTAGGCTTAATCTCAAAATCTAAATTTTCTCCAGCCAGTAGGTATAACTTGCCAGTTCTTTCATCTATCCGAACAAGCTCAATACTTCTATACTGCCATCCGGTGTAAATAATATTAGTCAGGCGATAACACAGTCTGTAAAGCCCTTGGTTTGCTTATTTGTGGGATTCATATTATTACGTATAGCTTAACTTGCCAACTCATAATACGGCTCAATCGCCACCAATACTACGTGCATTTGTGCCCAGTCTAGGATATAACGGTAGCCACCATAGGCGATCGCTTCACATTCTAATTCGCAACAGCCAATGTAACCAAAACCCAATATGAAGAATTGCTATCACCCAAAATACAACTTGATAAGAAACTTTGCTACTTTTATGACGTAGTGTCTGTTGAGCAACAAACGCACCTAACCAACCACCCATTAATTCACATAGATGCAAAGTATTCTCTGGTACTCTCCATCGTCCTTGTTTTGCACAAGATTTATCGTGGGCGTATAGTGCAAAGGTAATTAAACTCATGACAAAATAAAGGATTAGAGGAATTGGGTTGCTAGTTGTCAATACAAAATGGATTGAACCCAACCCAGGTAGTAGAGATAGAAGCAACGTCTTTAATGCTAATGATGAAAATTCCATCACAAGCTTGGATGTAGATTTCGTCCGTGCGCTAGAAGATGAGGGCTGAGGTATAAGTTTTGATGTAACCCCCTTGATCGAGGCATTACAGGCGCTTACCTTACCGTTTTTATCGACTGTAAGTTGATAATGAATCAAATCTCCAACTTGGGGACGGCGGTTAACATCTTTAAATGCAGTGATGTGAATAAAGACTTCTTGACTACCATCGCTAGGTTGTATGAAACCAAACCCCCGATTATCTTTCCATCTGATTAGTTGACCTTTGCTTAAAACAGGTTTCATGAACAAGTCTTATGTCTGTACCTGTTTAATAGTGTGCCCATTTCTAAACGAAGAGACAATAATAACTTTAGCTTTGCATATTGTGCGATCGCTCTACCAAGAATCGTTATTTTTTATACAGCATGGAGGCGATCGCTAAATCATTGTTTTAGTTTGGTAAAAATGTGGCAATAAACTTTTCAACAGCTTTGGGGTCTTGCATCAGCTGCTCATTGAGTTGCTTGGCTTGCTCAGCGGGGTAAACATCTTCTACACCATTAACAACAGCTTGCAGTGCATCATGAACCACTTCCTCTGGGGGTACTTTAGGATCGGGGAAAGATTTGCCCATGCCAATATCGATAGCTCCTGGTAGCACTCCTACTACTAGTGTTTTCTGAGCCGCTAATTCTGCCCGAACCGCCTGAGTCAATGACAAAACTGCTGCTTTAGAAGCGCCATAGCTGCCATTCAAAGGAAGATTGACCCGCGCCACCATTGACACCATGTTGACAATCGCTCCACCCTGATTTTGTTTCAAGATGGGGGCAAAGGCACGGCACATGAGCAACGTCCCAAAGTAGTTAACTTCCATTTCTGCTCTAGCGGAGGACAAATCAGGTGCAGCAATCAATCCTTGGTTCAACCCCACACCAGCATTATTGATCAACAAGTTGACATCCTGACATTTTAGGGCAGCTTGGCGAACAGATTCTTCATCAGTAATTTCGAGCTGAATAGGGACAATTCGCTGCGGGTCTGTTGCAACCAATTCAGCTAGTGCATCCAGCTTGCGAGCACCAGCATAAATTTTGGCTGCTCCTTGCGCTCTCAATCCCTCTACGAAGTACTTACCAAGACCTCCATTTGCCCCAGTTACCAGAGCGGTCGCACTTAAAACTTGCATGATCTTTCTCCATACGGTCGAGATAAGAATCAGCTTATCCCAAAACTAAACTTCTACTTAATTTTTGGGAAGTACTTACTTTTCTGTAAGACCGTATGGGTCTAAAGGGAGCATATTATATGCCAGAAAAAGTTTGATGGAGTAAATTCAGCTACGACTGATGCCTTAGCTAACCTCTTGAAAACTGACAGATAACCTCTAAAGCATTTTTTCACCAAGCCTAGCAGTTTCATTATTTATTCAACAGTCGTAACGTAACACACCAAAACTTTGAGAAACATTGCGTTAGGCTTGCTTTAATGCCCTTCAAAAAACTGAACTTTACAAGGTAAGCTTGTGTCTGATATTGCACTACATAGATATCTCCCTCGCCTTCCAGAAACAGCGCTACAAGAGTTTACGGAATGGTGTGTTTTAGAGCAGGCAAAAACAGCAGGATTTGACTTTACTCCAGATACAAGTAAGTTGAATAACTTACCACCAAAAGACTACATCCCGAAACTGATCGACCAGTTCATGAAAGTTAAGCCAGACCCAATTAAAGCAGGTTTAGTAGCTGCGATCGCAGGTAAGGAAGCTGACAAAAATGCTTTGTCTGGCTTGCCGGCTTTAGCTGATTTTGTCTCACTTTATGTCAAGTACTTAATACCAAAAGACGGTAGTACTGCCGAACAAGCAGATGCGTTATTAATGCAGGCATCACAAGAACAATGTGAAAAACTGATTCAAATTGCCAAAAAATATGGTGTAGAGTTTTAGTTTATAGATGATCTAGCGCTTTTGTTTGAATGCAATACACAGTAGGGACACAATATCTTGTGTCCCTACAAATCACCTCTATTCTATTCCGCTTAAAAATAACAAAAATTAGATTGAAGAAGAATTGCTGCTCAATTCCTCTGAAGAACAAGGATTCTTCAAAGTGACATTATGCTGCCTTTTTATTCTCCTAGCGAATTTATTTTAACTAAATTGCAGTTCCTTAAAAGCTTAAATATAATTTTACTGGAGTGATAAATACATAAATTGTGGTAAATATCTACAATATACAGATTGATTATACATTAGGAATTGCTCGCCACTATTACCTCAGTAAGGATGGTGATTTCAATAGTTCTGTTGGTTGGGGGCCTACTGGGGTGGAATGGTACGGATCTGTAGAACTAACGAAAGAAGAACTGAAGCGTATCCATCAATACACTAATACATTTGGTCAATATAATATTCATTCTAATAACTGTGAAATGTTTGCTTGGTACGTCAAGACTGGTAAACAATATTCAGGTCAAACACAGGAGATTAGATTAACGAATTTTGGTGCAGCTTTAGTCTCACTAGTTCAGCCCGTCCACACTGTTAGTAGTATAAAATATCTTGAAATCGAAAAGTCTATTGCGGATAATCTTCAGGCAAATTTAGAGCAAGTAAAACGGAATAAACTTCTTGAAGAACAAGCTGCACGAGATGCTTTTTGGGCCCGTAGAGATGCTGGCTTATCCTAAAAATATTCACAACAAATGCTAACTATTATTGGTTGCGGTAATCTCAATCGCAGTGATGATGCTGTAGGCGTAATCATTGCTCAACGCTTACAGCAATTTCTAACTGAAAATCCTCATCCTGGGGTACGAGTCTATGACTGTGGAACCGCAGGTATGGAAGTGATGTTTCAAGCCAGAGGTAGCAAACAATTAGTTATTGTTGATGCAAGTTCCACGGGTTCTGAACCAGGTGCAGTGTTCAAAGTTCCAGGAAAAGAACTGGAAGCTTTACCAGAACCCAGTTATAACTTGCATAATTTTCGTTGGGATAATGCTTTAGCCGCTGGACGGAAAATCTTTCAAAATGACTTTCCCAAAGAAGTAACAGTTTACCTCATTGAAGCAGCAAATCTTGATTTAGGATTAGAGTTAAGTCCTGCTATCCAACATTCTGCCAATCTAGTGTTTGAAGAAATCACCGCATTGATTAGACAAAATACTAAGGCTTAATTAACAATCCAAAATCTCAAATTGAATCAGGCCCAATCTCGGTAAACTGAAAGTTCATCTACCCTCATTTCAAAGGGAATTCCTTGACTCTCTGGAGGACAAACACGGATTTTAGCATTACTAACCATTTGACCTAGTAATGTTGCCATTGGCACAATTTTTTGCAAAACACGCCAGTTAGTAACTTGGTCGGGACATTCTACTACCAATACCATAGCATTGGCATGGGTGGTGACATACCAACGGCAACTAGATAAGAGGTTCTGAATCGTGCGATCGCAAGCTTCATAAAAGTACTTGCTAATAGAATACTCTAGTTGCTGCCGCAAAATAATATCTGCTGAAGTCAGTTGAATTGGGTGTGAATCATCTTCGTAGGAGTAAATTTCTTTAGCCATCTCTATTGATTTCCCTAGCTATATGCCAATTGCCATTGCATAGAGAACATCTTTATTAGTTTCTAAGAATTCTTGAGTTTCATCATCATAGTAAGCACCAATTCCACTACAATGAATGCCCCAATAATTGCTAACAAGATAAACTCTCTGCCCTAAAAAGCCAGCTATTTGCATAGCTGTTTGATAATTTATATAGTCGGACACAAGAAATAAAGTTACAGCGCTATCTCTTGCAATTGCCTGATTAATGCACAAGTAACCTGTCTTTTCGCTGAAATTGCCCGCCTTGATTAGATGCATTCCTTTATATAATCCAGGAGATATTCCCTCTACTCGATGGACAACTGAATAAATTTCTATCTCCTCAAGGTTTTCTGTAGGTAGCGGTTGCTCAAGGTGCTGCATAATCCGCCAATAATCTTCTTGAGTAATCGGCTGTTTCTGAAAACGCCTAATTGAGCGCCTCATCCAAACAGTCTGAAAAAATTTATCCTTGTCAAAGTCGAACTGAGGAAATACTAGTTCCTGCTGGCGACTTTTTTGTACAGATGTTTTTTGATAGCCTTCTTCTAGAAATTGATTAGCTTCAAAATAATCTGTGCCACAGACAAAGGGAACTTTCAACCTTAAATTTCTGACTTTTCCCTCTTGTACGTCTCCAGAAATCGCACAAGCTGTAATAAACTCTTTATTCTCAAACCCTAAAACTTCATTGAGAGCGAGTTTATCAAAGTCAAAAATTATTTGGATGTCTTTGTGATGAATATAGGCTGATGCGGCAATTGCATCTAAATGATGACCGCTATCCAGCCAGCAATATCTCATGCCCCTGTTTTTGTATTTCCAGCTAGACCTATAATAAACACAACTAATTAAAAAAACGAATCCATTTATACTTTTGCTCGGTATAATATAGCTCTCTAAGCCATCATCAATTAATTCATAAATGAGTGTTAGACAATTATTCTCAACTTCATTTGAATCGGAGTCAGTTGGTCGGCTTGAAACAGCCCATATTGCTGCGACCATCCTGACTGCTGAGTATCGGTTATTCCGCTGCCAAACATTTGCTCGGCGGCAGGGTTAAAAATCAGCAATTGGCTCTTATCATCTGAAACAATTACGCCATCGCTCATGCTGTTGAGGATCAGTTGCATCAAACTAGTCTGGTCTTGGAGTGTTTGGTTACTTTGCTGGAGGTCAGTTTCTGCCTGATTCCGTTTTAGGGTTTCTCTGCGAATAAAATCCCATCAAAGGGTTCTCCCCGCTCGGTTGCCGCTTTTGCTACCCTGGTTCCGGCAAAGGTATAGTTGAGTACGACATTGGGGTGTTCTTGTTGATAGAGTGCATCAATCTCCTCCAAGGCACCGCGCATCATGCCTGCCGCGACAAAATTTAAGGCAACCACCTGAGTCGAGGGAGTAGAACAACTTCCCAACCACAACACAACAATCAACGAGATCAAGCACAATGCCATCCACCGCAAGCGTTTCATACTAGGTTACTGAAGACTTGCCCTCTAGTATTCCCAGGTAAGCAAACTGTTTAACAGAAAATTGAGGCAGGCAGATATAGCGGTACGATGTAGAAGTTGAGTGTTAGAGGAATGTCACGCATGAAGCTAGGAGGAGACTTGAAGCGCGAAGCTGGGGAAGTAGGGGGAGAAAAAAATAATTTAACGTATATTCGTAACCAATTTATTCAAGGGGTAAAAGATAGAGGATATAATTCTGCAAATCTTCCTCAAGGTTGGCCTAGCCAAATCAATCTTAATTCCTTGATTGGCAAGCTCAAAAACTAATGCTCATAACTATAAATAAATTTTATGACTAATGAGATTATCGAAAAACTTAAACAAGCCTCTGATAATCTGCTAATGCTCAGTGAATCAGAATATCCTTTTGAAGTTTTTTTGTGGGCTGGTCAAACTCAAGAAACTTTAACAAATCAAAAACTTCTCCAATTGACAGGTCATCAACAAGATACACCCGTTGAAACAGTAGACCTAGATTATTTCTTTCGTAATTGTGCCCAAGAAAAAGATTGGTACGATGAAACACAAATAGAGAATGTTCAAAAGTTTCAGTCGCTTGTTAAAGCACTCAAAGATAATCTTACCAATATCAAAGTTTATCGTTTGGGTAAAGTCAATATTGATGTCTATATTGTTGGTCAAACCCCATCTAAAGAATTAGCAGTAATTTCAACAAAAGTTGTGGAAACATAATTTACAAATCGCTAGCCTGTCTATATCTGTAGACAGGCTTTAGTTTCCATTAACAAGTCTTACAAAGTGTCAACTCTAGCTTCACTTGTACTTTGAACAGATGTAGAGACATTAGAAAGTAGATTATAACCAGTGTTCACTTCGATGGAGTCAACAGTAACTCTGTAGTCTCTCCAGTCTGCATATCTGACACCTTGTGTATTAGGTATGTTTACAGCAATTACTCTTGTGCTAGTAGTTACGCTACTAGCTCCAGAATTTGGTCTATTTAAGACTACAATAACCTTCCAAGTTCTGGCTGGGACTGTAACCTTACCATTAGCAATTGTAGTTTTTGTTCCATTTGACCCTGTTCCACCAGTACCATAGGAACCCGCAATAATGTAGAGTTCTTTACCTTGATTAACTACTAAATCTCTACAATAACTTTCTAAATTTGCCCATATTCCCTGATTATTGTCGGGTGCTTGGGGTATCATATTTGTCATGAGGAAAGTAGCTGAGTTGTTGGCAATCGTATTTGTCCTATCTGCGGAGGGAGTCATGTGTCCCCTGTCAAAGCCACTACCAGTGTAATCGGAAGAAGTAACTCGATAGCAGCCTGAAGGTAATGTAGTATCCGCACGGAAATCATCTTGACGCGGCGCACTTCCTAACCATGATGTGTTTAACTGCCAACTCACCCAATTGGGTGTCCCTCTGTAGCAGTTATGGGAAACCGCATACTGAGCTTTGCTTAATAAATAATTACTGAAACTACTGCCAGCATTACTAGGATTACCCATTGCTAAATGAACACTTGAGGTTTGGGCTTCAAGGGGCTTTTGTGTGTAATTCAATAGAGCAAAATATACTGCTGGTATGGCAATAGGTAGAATAGCTCTGAAAAACTTAGGCTTCTTCATTTGTCTACATTTGTTTAAATGAATTACATTTATTTCTGTAAAAACTACAAAAATAAAGTAAAACTTAGCACTCAAAACATAGCGTCGTTTTGATAAACAGAGGTAAAAAGCCTGTAAACGTAAAGTTAAAACTTAGTAATCACCTAAGATAAATTTTGTATTTATAGTAATAAAGGATACAAGATAATATAAATTTGAGTACATACATATTAATTGATTTTATTTTGCCTCATTTTAATCAAGTTTAAGAACTGTTCTAAGTAATTTAAATATTTTAAAGATAAGAGTTTACTTAATTGCTGTGGCGATCGCACAATCTAAATATCACTTATGAATATTTGAGAATACGCTTGAAGAACAACAGAATTATGCTAAAGTCATGCCTTATATACATATTTATTAAGAAATTTTAAAATATTTTATTATAAAAATAATAATTTGCTAGTTTTTTAAGTATTAATAATTAAAAAGCAAACGAAACATGGAAATTAGCGCTCGTAATAGTCTTAAAGCTACTGTCAAACAAGTTGTTGCTGGCTCCGTTAATACGGAAGTGACTTTAGAATTAGCACCTGGGGTAGAAGTAGTAGCGATAATCACAAAATCATCGGCAGAAAAGCTTGGCCTTGCAGAAGGGAAGCAGGCTTACGCCGTAATTAAAGCATCAGATGTGATAGTTGCTGTTGATTAAACTGTAGGCGACTTACCATTTCTTGTAAGTCGCCGCTTTATATTGCTGTGATAGAGAAATCTTACTTAATTTGAAGTTCTTAGGGTGGGCATTGCTAGCCCTACATAATTATATATATTGCTATTTACTATTTGCTTGAATATTAACTAGCAACTATACGCACATAAATTATACGAGCTATTTCCCAATTTATTGCCCTAATTCTGTCTTGAGTTTTGATTTGTAAAGAGGGAAAGCGTTGTATTAAAGTGATTTTAGTTCCTACTGTGACGCCCATTTTTAATGAACAGCCTGCAACACTAAAAGGGGTAAACATTTAAATTCAGGAGTTAATATTAATATTTACAGTTAAAAGAATGCAAATAGCAAAACTGAATAAGTTTTTCAAATATAAAAATTTGTTTTTAACCACTTATTAATTAGGAATTATGTAGATGCTTTTAAAACAGCTTGTCCCAGGCTAGGATGAAGGATGAAAAGTATCTTCATCCTAGTTCAAGCTATAACTGCACTTTAAACAAGATATGGTTCTTGATGAGTCTTAATAGTGCAATTAGAACGGGGATAGGTAACGCAAAGTAAAGCGAAGCCCTTAGCCATCTGCTCATCATCTAAGAAGATTTGATCAGATTGATCTACTTCACCTTCAACAACCTTACCAACACAACTAGAGCAAGACCCTGAGTGACAAGAGAAGGGCAAATCAATACCACTTTCTCCTGCTGCTTCTAAAATTGTGGTTTCTTCATCCACTTCAATTGTGGTGTCGAGGTCTTCCTTTTTGTTGATTAATCTAACTTGGTAGGTAGCCATTTTCCGATTCTCCTCTAAGTTTATACAATTAGGTTTAATTCCCGGAGTTTGTCAGTCTCCCTGTTCTACTTTTTGTGCAGCTACGCAAAGCGCGTCTGCGGGAATCCTCTACAGTCAGACCTTGCCACCAATAGAATTGCGGCCAGACTCCACATTAATGACTTCACCAAGTCTGAAACAGTATTAGCTGCAAGGTACACCGTCAGGAGTGCAGTCGCCTGCTTTAAACGACTTGCCACAACCGCAGCTATCAGTTGCATTAGGGTTGGTAAACTTAAAGCCGCTTTCCATTACCCCATCAACAAAATCGATTACAACTCCTTGCAATAACGGTGCGCTTTTGGCATCAACGTAAAGCAATACCTTGCCTTGTTGAACTACCAAATCGTCTGGTTGCGGTTTGCTAGTAATATCGATTCCATATTCATAGCCACTGCAACCACCATCTTTTACAGAGATGCGAACGCCTTTAGTTGCGCCGTTGGGGTCGGGAGCAGAACCAGCTAAGAATGCCCGCAGACGAAATTCGGCTTTTTCTGTTAAAGTAACAGTCATCAAATCTCCTGATTTGTAGCGATTGGTTGTTTTAATTACAGGTGTGGGTTTGTGTCGTGTATTTACACAATCAGCAGCTTAATTGGCGTAGCTATCACAACGAGGCGTCAACCCAGGAATAACCAGGTACTGAATATAGCTACCAACTGCAAGATTGCATCCGTGATATTTGCATTGATGAGAACAATCAACTATTTTGTGCAATTGCTGGTGGGTTCCATAGAATCAGATTGTGCGTATCTCCAGGGTGCGCTGTTACCGCAAACTGGACAAGAGCGATCGCGGTGAGAACGGCGTTTGGCAAATTCCATCCGGCTCAGGTCAATTGTTAATAACTGCGACAATAGAGGTTGACTAAACCCAGTAATCAGCTTAATTGCCTCTAAAGCTGTTAAACAAGCCAGTGTCCCAGAAACAGCACCCAGAACTGAAAAGCCACGCCGATCCCAATCAGGTTTTTCTGGAAATAGACAGGACAAACAAGGAGTTACACCAGGAATAATCGTAGTCAGGTAAGCCTCCATCCCGTCCATTGCAGCTTCCACCATCGGCTTACGCCAACGCACACAAGCTGCGTTCAACAGATTGCGCTCCGTAAAATTGTGGGCGCAGTCAAGAGCCATATCAGCAGATTGTACCAACGAGTCTACATTTTCCGGGGTGATGTAATCATGAACTATTTCTACTTGGACATCAGGATTAATCGCTTCCAAAGTTTCTTTAGCTTTGATTACCCTTGGCTTACCTACCCAATCATCTGTCATCAGAATCTGACGATTCATATCATCCAGCCGCAGGTCACCACCCCGAACTAAGATTAGTCGCCCAACGCCCGCTACTGCTAGGTAAAGCGCCGCCGTACCGCCTAATCCCCCCACACCCGTAACCAGAACCGTCGCTGACTTCAGGCGCTTCTGAGCTAGTTCGCCAAAATTAGGGAGCATCATTTGGCGACTATAGCGTTCTAATTCGGTAGGCGTTAGGTTTACCACTTTTTACCTCCTAATCAGAAGTGATTTCTGTCAGCTTGACTACATTTTTCTGCTTCTCATTAAACACCTTGAACAACTTTTGTTCTTGGGGTGTTGATTCGAGAAATACCTCATAAGCTTTTTGCAAAGCAATGGCATATTGATTGAGCTTTTCTTCTGAATTGAATTCAGGAGAATTCTCATCAATTTCTCTCATGTATTGGGAGAATTTCTTCAAAATATGTAAACGATTTACATTCACAAACTTTTGGTCGTAGGGCAGGTTAAAAAATTGAAAGTATTCTTCTGCATCCACGAGTTGCTTAAATTCATCAATAGTACCGCTCATTGACCCTTCTCCAATTTTTTTAGCTGCTTCTTAAGTTCATCTAATTGACGATAGATTTCATAAGTTTCAGCAGCAACATCCATGAGTTTCTCAAAGTCTGTTGGTAACCCCTCCGCTAAATCATGCAGATCCATTTTCATTTGACCTGCCTTACTGTTGAGGCGTCTTATCTTACCTTGAAGTTCCTCAATACTTTTATCTTCTGCTTGCACCATCAGCCTCTCCTTATTAAAAAGTGCTGAGTAATGAGTGCTGAGTTTAAAACTCTTGACTCAGAACTCAGAACTAGTTAAAGCTTGCCAACTTCGGGAAAGCGTTTTGCCAAATCAACGCCTTTTTCTACTAGCTTTGCTCCTTCTTCTGCAACTTTTTCTAATGAGTCAAAGCCAAAGCGATGAGCATCTCGTAAAGTTCTCGCAACTAACAAAAGACGCCCAGAAAATACAAGCACCCAGCCAAATCCTTCATGGCTTAAATCAACCACAACCTGAGAAATTAAACCTGTTTCCTTCTCTATACAAGCGGCTACAGCTCGATAAAATGCCATAATCCGTGCTTGGGTGATCGGATCTACCTCGCCCTCAAGAGAAATTTCACGTTTCTTTTGTTTGGTAACTACATAGGGTTTGAGAATTAAATCATCCGACCAATTCCGGTAGACACCATAGGTATCTTGTCCCCGGATTTGTTGCACTATTGTTTTGAGAAAAGGAGAGGTAGAGGCTATAGTACTAGTGGTTCCATTAACACTGTTATTTTCGCTCATACGGTTGCTTCATTTTCTACTACATCTTCAAATGTTGTGTTTTTTTGCTTTAAAGCTTTACGCAACCAAGGAGGCGGATTCCCTTTGAGAGTTTGGACTAATTTCGTTAATATTTCCGCGATTTCTTCTTCTTCCGATCGCGCTTTAATAGGTGTAACACCTTTTTTAATTAAACGAGCAGCAGCACTACCGCCAATTGCCACAACATAAATAATTGTGCAGTCACCTATTGCTTCAAGTTTTGGTGTGATTTTATCCTCATTCCCATCTTCTTTGAGGTCGCCCTCAAAGTTTAAAGTCTCAACAAATGAATATCCCTCATCTGAGACTTCATATACATCAATTTGTCTTGCCCATCCGAAGTGAGCATTAATATGAACCCGGTCACTTGTCGTGAAGGCAATTTTCATTATTAGTCTCCTAGATTAGGGATCGGGAATCGGGGATTGGGGATTGGGTACTGGGGGTTGGGTATTGGGTATCGGATATTTAAATATCTAAAAACACTCTTTCCCAGTTTCTAGTCCCTAGTCCCTAGTCCCCAGCCACCAATCCCTATTACCAATCTCCGTGAAAGTGTTTAACTCTCTCTTCTTCTGCTTCTAAAAAGAGATTGCCAATACCAAATAAAAGCTCCATTGTGCCTCGGTAGCCAACTTTGGTAAATTGACCATTACCCAAGCGATCGTAAATGGGCAGACCCAGACGATATAGAGGGATGGAAAGGCGTTTAGCGATCGCACCTACATTAGAATTGCCAATCAACAAGTCAGATCCAACAGCCTGATCTTCAAAGTCTTCCAAATCACCAATGGTTACACTTTTAATCGGGAGTTGTTCTAAAAGAGGCGATCGCGTTGTCGTCACCGCAGCATGAATTTGCGTTCCCATTGATTGCAAAAAATGCACTGTTGACCACAACAAGTCTGGTTCTAAGGCTAAGGATACGCGTTTAGCACCAAAGTAAAAGTGAGTATCTAACATCGCATCTTGCAGTTGGCGACGCTGGCGGCGATATTTTTCTGGGACGCTATTACCGCTGAGAATTGCCAACGCGTGTAGAAACTCGTCTACAGATTCTAAGCCTGTCAGTTGACCAAAAACTTCATAGGGAATACCAAACCGTTCTTGCAGAATCCGCGCTGCACCTCGCATACTTTCACCAAGTGCGATCGTGAATGCAGAACCGCCAACTTCTCGTAGTTGAGCGACAGTTGTCCCACTGGCTGTCACAGCACTATAAGAATCTTCTAGGTGTCCATCTAAAGAAGCACTCAAGTCAGGTACAACGATAGGAACTAGCCCAAAGGCTGTTACCATCTCTTTGATTTCCTGTACATCCCCTGGCGTAAAAGACGAACCCGCCAAGATGGTCACTTGTTCGATTCTGGTTGCACAGAGTCGGGGAACTTCCTTAACTATGCTTTCCACCGCCACAGCAAAGCCATCTTGCAAAGCCCCTTTAAAATCTGGTGTTGGGGCAAATACAATCGGTAGGCGATCCAATTCTGGGTGGCGATCGCGGATATCCTTAAGAAAACGTTCTATGTCATCGCCTCTAGTTTCTGTTAGCCCAGTGCTACATAGACCAATAATTTCTGGTTGGGACTTCTCTACCAGGGTGAGAATCGCTTGTTCCACATTCTCTTCACCACCTAAGATGGTAGTTACTTCTGTCATGGCTGTAGTTGCCAGGGGAATCGCCTCTCGGAAATGCCGTACTAACACGACTTTGGCAAAGGCAGTACAACCTTGAGAACCATGAAACAAGGGTATCATTCCCTTCAATCCCAAAAAAGCTAAAGATGCACCCAAAGCTTGGCTTTGCTTGAGGGGATTAACTGTAAGTGCTTTGTTAGGAGCAGTAACGATCGCCATTAGCTAACCTCTTCTACTAAGCCGATTTCATCAGAGGCGATGAACATCCCCGTTTCCTCATCCCAAGGCGCAGGCTTGCGGATTTGTTCCCAAATTGGGCTGTAGAGAGCTTCATACAGTTCTCTTGCCATTTCTACCATTCCCACATAACCAGCGTAAGGATGGTGGCGTTCTTGGTTAATGTCAAGGAAAGGAATCCGGGCTTTAAGGGCTGTATATTGGTTACGACCCCCAGCAATCAACATATCGGCGTTGGTATCTTTAACCAGTTGCAGCAGTTCTTTGGCATTGCCTTTTTCTAGCATGATGCCATCGTTACCGATTAACTTCTTAATCCGGGCTTTGTCCTCTTCTGTACTTTTTCTGGTGCTAGTGGCAACAACTTCTATGCCTAAGTCTTTAGCTGCGGAGATAATTGACCAACTCTTCACACCGCCGGTATACAAGACAACGCGCTTACCTTTGAGGCGGGCACGATAGGGAGCCAGAGCCAAATCTAGAGCAGCAGTCTCTTCGGCAATCAGGTTTTCTGTGCGTTCTTGTAAATCAACATCACCCAATTTTGCAGCAATGTTCCGCAGACAGCGGTTCATGTCATCGATGCCGTAGAAAGACTCTTCAATGTAAGGAATGCCGTAACGCTCCTCCATCTTTCTCGCCATGTTGAGCAGCGCTCGTGAGCAGATCATCACATTCAGCTTGGCACGGTGAGCGTAAGTAATTTCTTGATAGCGAGCATCACCTGTGATTTTCGATAAGACTCTGATGCCCAATTTTTCCAACAGTGGTGTCACTCCCCACATTTCGCCGGCGATGTTGTACTCACCGATTAAGTTTATATCGTAAGGTGTAGTGTATTCTGGTTCTGCCGTTCCTACTACATATTCCAGCAAAGCTTCACCGCCAAAGCGGTTACCTAAATTTTTACTACCAATAAATCCAGGTGCAATTACCGGAATAACCGGAGTGCCAATTTTCTCGGCAGCAGCTTTGCAGACAGCATCAATATCATCGCCAATCAGAGCAGTCACACAGGTGGCGTAAACAAACACCGCCGCCGGATTGTAGCGCTTGTGTAGTTCCAGAATGGCTTTATAGAGCTTCTTTTCGCCACCAAAGATGACATCGTTCTCACCCACATCAGTGGTAAACCCCGTTTTGTAGAGCAGGGGGCCTGAAGAGAGACTACCACGACTACCCCAGGAATTACCAGCACAGGCGATCGGGCCATGGACTAAATGAGCAGCATCGGTAATTGGTACTAAAGCAATCATTGCGCCATCAAAGGCACAACCCCCTTGAGCAGCTCCTGGTTGCGCCTGTTGCGTACAAGACTTGTTTTTCTTTTCCCCCTGCTTCTGCTGATTATGTTCGCATCCTGGCTCACTAAGTAGCTCGTTGATTTTGCCTTGGGTAATTTTCATCTCTCTTCTCTTGCTGGATGGCAGTTGTTAATTCTTCGTTGTCAGTTTCAGTTATTGACCTGACCAACAATTAATCTCTAATCAATTTCCTGCAAAAATCTTATCTACACCACATTGACACCAATAAATCGTGGTTATCAGCGTTTATCTGTGGTTTCATTTTCATAAAATTGACTTTTGCAAGATGGTAAACGACCAATGACTAATGCCTAACAAATGTATTTCGTGACATCCTCTCCACATTCATCAGCAAGATAAGATAGAGCACGAAAACGCAACATGACAAACTCGTCATACAAAGGATTGAGTTTGCATAGCGGTGGAATATGGTAACTCCGGCCAAACAAGTTAATATTACGCTCAAAAGGGCAACAACAAGGAATGACTTGACAAATTAAATGAGCAAAACGAGAATTTTTTACTCGGATTCCATCTACAAAACGACGTAAAGGTTTGAGGATGTCAAAAGAGCCAGAGCGTTTAGAATTAGGTGGATGGTAATTTGGATGGGGATGAGAGTGATGGTGACTGATACTATCCATAATCAATATCTTCGGTAAAAGGAAAAAGTGAAAAGTAAAAAGTAAAAAGATATTTCTTTAAACTTTTTACTTTTTACTTTTTAGACACGCCGCGAGTGAATGTGATTCTTAACGAATCAAGTCGTAGGAAATGTCGGTCTTAGAAGGAATGTTGGTGTTGTAATCGATGTCCTCAAAGATTGTATTAACAATCCAGCTGAGGAGGTTGATTACACCTTGGTAACCAATGGTGCTGTAGCGGTGCAGGTGGTGACGATCCATGATTGGATAGCCAATTCTTACGAGGGGAACCTTACAATCGCGCCACAGGTACTTACCGTAGGAATTACCGATTAACAGGTCTACAGGTTCGGTGAACAACAAAGAACGTAAATGCCATAAATCCTTACCAGCCCAGATTTTTGCATCCTTACCGAAGGGGCTAGAATCTAGCAATGCTTGAAGTTCTTTTTCAAACACGTCATTGGAGTTGTGAACCACAATATGTGCAGGTTCAGCACCCATTTCCAGCATAAAGCCAACTACGCTGTAAACTAAATCTGGGTCGCCGTAGATAGCGAAGCGCTTACCGTGAACCCATGAATGGGAGTCAGTCATCGCATCAACTGCGCGACCGCGTTCGATTTCTAGTTCTTTAGGAATTGGTTTGCCACTCAGTTCGCTGAGTTTCATCAAGAACTCATCAGTAGCTTTAATACCCCAAGGACGAGAAACTACAACATCTTGCTGCCACTCTTTGGCGATGTATTCACGAGTTTTAGGAGTAGAGTGAGCTTGCAGAACAACTGTAGCTTTAGCATTAATTGCATCAGCTGCATCTTCTAGCTTTGTACCACCTGGGTACATATCAAATTCACCAGTGTTGGGTGCATCCAGATAGTCACTGTTATCTGACAGAACGGTATAGTCAATACCGAACAGAGAAGCAATGCGTTTTACTTCCCGGAGATTGCCAACGTAGGTATCAAAACCTGAGATGAAGTTGATTTTGCCATTGCTGGTAGATTTCTTCTTACCTGCGGTTAAGGTAGTCAGAATCCCCTTCATCATGTTGTCGTAGCCAGTGATGTGGGAACCAACAAAGCTAGGAGTGTGAGCAAAGGGAACTGGGAAATCTTGAGGAACTGAACCCGCTTCCTTAGCGTTACCGATGAATGACTGCAAGTCATCACCAATTACTTCTGCCATACAGGTGGTGCAGACAGCAATCATCTTGGGCTTGTAAAGTTTGTAAGAGTTTGCCAAGCCATCAATCATGTTTTGCAGACCACCGAACACCGCTGCGTCTTCAGTCATCGAAGAAGAAACGCCAGAGAATGGTTCTTTGTAGTGACGAGTTAAGTGGGTACGGAAGTAAGCAACACAACCTTGAGAACCTTGAACGAAGGGTAGAGTACCTTCAAAGCCAACAGCAGCGAACATAGCGCCTAAAGGTTGGCAACCTTTAGCAGGGTTAACGGTCAAAGCTTCACGAGCGAAGTTCTTTTCACGATAATCCCAACTCTTTGTCCATTCTGCAACCCGTTTTACTTCTTCAGGGTCGTGACCGTTTTCAAACTCTTTCTTGTTTTGAAATAGTTGTTGGTACTCTGGTTGGTGGAACAGTTGTACGTGATCTTGAATTTTTTCTGGATTCTGAGGCATTTCGGGATCTCCAAGCTGACTGAAGTCGTTACTAATTGAGGAATGAGGATTTTTGATGAGGGCAGGTAACGAGACTTGGGATGGAGTATGGGAATATAATTCAAAACTCAAAATGCAAAATACAAAATTCCAAATCTTGAATTTTTAATTTTGAATTTTGGATTCCCAACTCCCCCCTGGGGTTTTAGCCCCAGGCTATCCCTACTTATCTCTTTCCCATTTCCCTAGACGGCAGCTTTAGCTTTAGCTTCAGCTTTCTTGCTCCAAGGAGCGCCGATTAATCCCCAGGTTGGGCTGTTGAGTGCTAAATCCATGTCACGGGCGAAGATGGCAAACCCGTCATAACCGTGATAAGGGCCGGAGTAATCCCAAGAGTGCATTTGACGGAAAGGAAGACCCATCTTTTGGAAGACGTACTTCTCTTTCACACCGGAAGCTACAAGGTCAGGCTTCAGCGCTTTGATAAACTCCTCGAATTCGTAAGCGGTAACGTCGTCATAAACGATGGTGCCGTTTTCGATGTAGCCAGTGGTACGTTTGTAGTCGTCATTATGAGCGAACTCATAACCTGTACCAATCATCTTCATACCCAAATCTTGGAAAGCGGGTACAACGTGGCGAGGACGCAGACCACCAACCATCATGGCGACAGTCTTACCGTCCAAGCGGGGGCGGTATTTGGCAACGATCGCATCCATTGTAGGCTGATACTTGGCGATTACCTTCTCAGCGTTTTCTTGGATCTTCGAGTCAAATTTAGAAGCGATTTCCCGTAAAGATTCAGCAATCTTGGTGGGGCCGAAGAAGTTGTATTCTAACCAGGGAATACCATACTTCTCTTCCATGTGACGGCTGATGTAGTTCATCGACCGATAGCAGTGGATGAGGTTCATCTTCACATTGGGTGTCATCAACATTTCGTTGATTGTGCCATCACCAGACCACTGAGCGACTACGCGCAAGCCGATTTCTTCTAGCAGGATGCGGCTAGCCCAAGCATCACCACCGATGTTGTAGTCACCGATGATTGCTACGTCATAAGGAGTAGCATCAAACTTGAGTGTGCCATCTTTCTTGGCTTGATCTGCTCTAGGGAATACCCAGTCACGGATCATGTCGTTAGCGATGTGGTGACCCAAAGACTGGGAAACACCACGGAAGCCTTCACAACGTACAGGTACAACAGGCTTGTTAATTTCTTTAGCTGCTTTCTTAGCTACAGCTTCGATGTCATCCCCAATCAAACCGATGGGACATTCAGATTGAATAGAAACACCACGGCTGAGAGGGAAAAGAACTTCGAGTTCTTGAATCAGCTTAAATAATTTCTTGTCTCCACCGAAAACGATGTCTCTTTCTTGGAAGTCGGAGGTGAAGTGCATAGTACCAAAGGTATCAACACCAGTAGTACCGATGTAGTAGTTACGACGGCCAGACCAAGACCAGTAACCGCAACCTACAGGCCCGTGACTGATGTGGATCATGTCCTTAATAGGGCCCCAAACCACACCCTTAGAACCTGCATAGGCACAACCACGAGCGGTCATTACACCAGGAAGAGACTTAATGTTAGACTTAACGCCGCAGTCGCTCTTACCTTCTTCGTATACGTTTAAGTGCTTTTCCCGCTTTTTCTTAGCTTTTTCTGGATAAGCGTCTAGAACTTCTTTAATTAGTTCTTTTCTTTCTTCGATGATGTTGTTGTTTTCTGGAGGAGTCATTTTTGCCTCTCTTGCACCTAAGGAACCGGGATAGGAAGGGATTTCCCCTATGGGGTTGGGGACACTAAGTCCCCTGGGGGGATAGAAGTCAGATCAAAGGTAAAAGGGAATTTATGCCAGTGTTTCTTTTTCCCTTTTCCTTTTCCTGGGTCATGGCTTACTTAGCAGTAGCTTCTGCTGGCTTGCCAATAATTTCTGCGTGCTTGGTATCGTCGTCGAGAATACCGAATTCGACCAACAATGCTTCTAGCTCGTCCATTTCGATGGGGGTGGGGATGGTGAGCTTGTCGTTGTTGATGATCTTCTTAGCTAGGGCGCGGTATTCGTTACCCTGATCGCTGTCAGGTGCGTACTCGTTAACGGTCATCCGGCGCAATTCTGCGTGTTGAACGATGTTGTCACGAGGTACGAAGTGAATCATTTGGGTGTTCAACCGTTCTGCCAGGGTTTCGATCAATTCGATTTCCCGGTCAACTTTACGGCTGTTACAAATCAAGCCACCCAAGCGCACACCACCGGAGTGAGCATATTTCAAGATACCGCGAGCGATGTTGTTAGCAGCATACATCGCCATCATTTCACCAGAAGTAACGATGTAGATTTCTTGTGCTTTACCTTCACGGATAGGCATAGCGAAACCACCGCACACAACGTCACCCAATACGTCGTAAGATACGAAGTCTAGGTCTTGGTAAGCACCGTTTTCTTCTAAGAAGTTGATGGCGGTGATGATACCACGACCGGCGCAACCTACACCGGGTTCTGGGCCACCAGACTCCACGCACTTAACACCACGGAAACCGGTCAGCATTACTTCGTGAAGTTCTAGGTCTTCTACTGCACCACGTTCAGCAGCGAGGTGTAACACGGTGGTTTGAGCTTTACTGTGGAGCATCAAACGGGTGGAGTCAGCTTTGGGGTCGCAACCTACAATCATGATGCGCTGACCCATTTCTGCCATAGCTGCCAGGGTGTTTTGGGAGGTGGTAGATTTACCGATACCACCTTTACCGTAAAAAGCTATCTGTCTAATGTTTTCGTCAGTCATGGTTCGTGTTTTCCTGCAATTGGTTGGTTGGTGGGTCTTTCGCTTTGGGTTTGGGTCTCACGCCTGTTGAGCTACGGCAGTGAGTTTGTGTAGAACGTCGCCAGGGGCGTTGGCACTAAGTGCCCGCTGGAGGCGATCGCTCCACAGCAAAAACTATCGGTAGTAAAGACATCTATGTTCCTCGTCAAATCTCTGTTTGTTCTTTGTTAATAGTCATTTGTAAGTTGTCCTGACTTTTAACAAAGGAAATTACGCACTTTACAAATACTTACCCAGTAGGACTTGACTGACGTATTCCTTCACTATCAATGTCTAAGTCCTGTTACTTGTTCAAAATAGCGCCTTTGACATTTGAGACGCGAGCCATTGCAGCGCTAATATCATCAGCAGACACTCCATTTGTTATCATTGCGTCACTGAGGTGTTTCGCAACTGCATCAAAGTGTTGTTGCTGTACACTCATACCTGCGTGTGTTTTCTCCATTGGGCGGCCTGCATATTGCTTTGGCCCCTCAAGTAACTGAGATACGAAAGCAATAAAGTGACCACGCTGCTTCGCCATATCTGTATGAGCAAAGAAAGTATTAACGCTGTTGTCTGCTAGGATGCGTTTGTGCAAATCATCAACTACTTTCTCGATAGTTGCTTGTCCGCCAATTTTGTCGTACAATGTTGCGCTCATATCCTTATTCCTTTGAAGCGAGTTGGATTATGGAATTCGCAATTAGGCGTTTAATACTTGCCTATGTGCTTTAGCTGTCTGTTGTCAGTAGGATTGAAGCATTGATGGGAAGACATTTTGTCGGTCAAATCCTATCTGTGTCTTGGCTGATGCACATTAGGGTGTATTTGTGCAGTGCGTAAAATCTAGAGTTATGGTTCAACCGCTTCGACTATCAGATTCTTGCTGACGCGATCTTGCAACCTCGCTTCTATAGCTATTTTCAGTGTTGCTGTACTGCTAGAACAAGAACCACAAGCTCCTTGCAGCAGAACCTTAACGCGATCGCCATCTACATCGTACAGTTCCACATCGCCACCATCAGCAATCAGAACGGGTCTGACTTCTTCATCTAATACCTTTTGAATCAGTGCAATTTTTTGCACGTTGGTCAATGTGCGCTGTGATTGCTGTTTAGCAGTAACAATATCTGTTGCAACTGTCACGCCATAGTTGTTGAGTGCAGGTATGACGGATTGTTTCTGTACATCTTTAATAATATCATCAATGTTTGCCAGACAAGAACCGCATCCGCCACCAGCTTTGACGTAGTTTGTTACCTGCTCGGCATCAGTGAGGTTATTTTCCAGAATCACGCGCCGAATCTTGGATTCGCTGATACCAAAGCAACTACAAATGAGCGCTCCTTCATCATCGTCATCATGGGTGGCTAGGGGAATGCCACGATAATTATAAATTGCGGCTTCTAGCGCTTCTTGCCCCATGACAGAGCAATGCATCTTAGCTTCTGGCAATCCACCCAAGTACTCTGCAATGTCTTTATTGGACACATTCAGGGCTTCATCTAAAGTTAAACCCTTGATCATTTCAGTGAGGGCGCTGGAAGATGCGATCGCACTAGTGCAGCCAAAAGTTTGAAAGCGAGCATCGAGAATCTTATCGCTGGCGACTTCAACTTTCAGGTGCAGTCTCAGAGCATCACCACAAGCAATGCTACCTACCTCTCCAGTTGCTACCTTCACCCCAGATTCATCAGCTTCTTCAATTGCTCCCTGATTCTTGGGATTGTAAAACAATTCTAATACTTTATCTGTGTAGTCCCACATATTAAGTTCCGAGTGCTGAGTGATGAGTTTTGAGTGGGGATTGGGTATCAGGGATTGGGTACTGGGTATTGGGTATTAAGAAAACTTTTCCCAGTCCCTAATCCCTAATCCCTAGCGATGAGCCAATGTTTGTTCCTGCGCTTGCAGCCAACCCGCTTCGTCATTTTTGAAGGGTGAAAGGGCGCGCAAACGTTCTACAATTTCAGGCATAACCGCAATTACTTGATCGATTTCTGCGTCTGTGGTGTAGCGACAGAGGCTGAAGCGGATGGAACCGTGCAAGGTGGTGTAGGGTAAGCCCATTGCCCGTAATACATGGGAGGGTTCCAAAGAGCCAGAGGTGCAAGCAGAACCAGATGAAGCACAGATACCGTATTTGTTCAACGAGAGTAAGATGGCTTCACCTTCGATATACTTGAAGCCAATGTTGGTGGTGTTTGGCAATCTCTGCGTAGGATCTCCGTTTACTTCGCAGTTAGGAATCTTGGCGAGTAAGGTTTTTTCTAGGCGATCGCGCAGCCTTTTTTCTCTCTTAGTCGCTTCTTCTAAATGTAACAGTTCCAGTTCGGCAGCTTTGCCTAGAGCAATAATTGCTGGAACGTTTTCTGTCCCTGCACGGCGTCCACGTTCTTGGTGTCCCCCAATGAGGAAGGGACGGAATCTCACCCCGCGCCGTACATACAAAGCGCCTATTCCTTTGGGTGCGTGAATTTTGTGGCCGGATAGGGTTAACATATCTACGGTGCTATTCTTCATATTCAATGGGATTTTTCCCACTGCTTGCACCGCATCTACGTGGAACAAAGCACCATGCTCTTTCACCCGCAATCCAATCTGCTCGATTGGGAAAACCACGCCGGTTTCGTTATTGGCATACATAATTGTCACCAAGGCGGTGTTACCCGTCAAGGAAGCTTCTAGTTCATTTAGATCTATTTGCCCCTGACCATTTACCGAAAGATAAGTAACACTATAACCTTGGGTTTCTAATTGTTTGCAGACATTAAGTACTGCTGGGTGTTCAACTTGGGTAGTAATAATGTGTCGCTTTTCTGGTTGCGCCAACAGTGCGGCGCGAATTGCGGCGTTATCGCCTTCAGTTCCGCAACTGGTGTAAACAATTTCCGATTCATCTGCTCCCAGAAGGGCTGCAAGTTGTTCTCTTGCTGTTTTTACCGCTTTGCCAACTTGTCCACCAAAGGTGTGCATACTAGAGGGATTGCCGTAATATTCAGTTAAGTAGGGCAGCATCGCCTCTACAACTTCTGGGTCTACCTTAGTGGTGGCATTATTATCGAGATAAATGCAGTTGCTTTGCATTGGTTCTAAGATTATGAATTATGAATGATGAAGGATGAAGTATAAAGCTCGAAGTTTCAGGTTCAAAGCTCGAAGTTTCAGGTTCAAAGCTTGAAGTTTCAGGTTTTAAGCTCGAAGTTTCAGGTTCAAAGCTTGAAGTTTCAGGTTCCAAGCTTGAAGTTTCAGGTTCCAAGCTTGAAGTTTCAGGTTTTAAGCTTGAAGTTTCAGGTTTTAAGCTCGAAGTTTCAGGTTTTAAGCTCGAAGTTTCAGGTTTTAAGCTCAAACTTTGAAGTGTAAAGCTTGAAATTCGAGGTTTAATACTTCATAATTCATAATTTATCCTTCATACTTCATCTGGGGTTGACGCTTTTGCAACTGCTCAGAGAATTTCCTTGAATAGAAGTATCCACTATCAAATATAATAAAGGTTGTGTCTATGCGTTCTTATGGAAAGTTGGGGTTACGCAAGAGTCAGCGGTGAGGAGCAGCAAACAGATAAAGGTGCGTTGCGTAAGCAAATAGAACGCTTGCAGAATGCTGGATGTTCAAAAGTATACTGGGATATTCAATCACGGACAACCGAAGTCAGAGAAGGGCTACAACAATTAATTAATGACTTGAAGACATCTGCAAAGGGTAAGGTAATATCTCTGCAATTTACCCGGATTGATCGGATCGGCTCATCATCGCGTTTGTTTTATTCATTGTTGGAAGTATTGCGTTCCAAAGGAATTAAACTAATAGCCCTAGATCAAGGAGTTGACCCAGATAGTCTTGGCGGGGAATTAACGATTGATATGTTGCTTGCCGCTGCCAAATTTGAGGTAAGAATGGTAACAGAGCGATTAAAAAGTGAACGTCGTCATCGGATAGACCAAGGGAAAAGTCACCGAGTTGCCCCATTGGGATACCGTATCCACAAAGATAAATATGTCCGTGATGATTCACCATGCGTTTGTTTGTTAGCAGAACGAAGAGAATTGACTGTATCTGACGTAGCTCGGTATATTTTTAACACTTTTTTTGAGTGCGGTTCAGTTGCTGCTACTGTTCGTAAATTGCACTCAGATTTTGGGATAGAAACAAAAGCTTTTGATTGGAACAAGTCAGAAACAAGTTCACGGATTATCAGCGACGACGACTTAGATACAATTGTATTTACACCAAATAAAGCTAACCACCCCTTGCGTTATCCTTGGTCTGGGCTGAGATGGTCAATACCAGGCTTAAAAGCATTATTAGTCAATCCTGTTTACGCAGGAGGCTTACCTTTTGATACTTACGTTAAATCAAAGGGCAAGCGAAAACACTTTGACGAGTGGAAGGTAAAATGGGGAACCCATGATGATGAGGCAATCATTACCTGTACTGAACACGAACAAATAAAACAAATTATCCGAGGTAATCGCCATAACCGATGGGCTTCAAGAGAAGATAACGAAGTGAATCCATTTTCTAATTTAATCAAATGCGCTCATTGCTCCGGTTCAATGACACGCCATGCAAAACGGGTAAATAAGGATGGGCAAGCTATCTATTATTTTCAGTGCCGTTTGTATAAAGCTGGTAACTGTAGCAATAAAAATATGATTTCATCAAAAATATTAGATATTCAAGTGGTGGATTTATTAGCACAAGAAGCCGAACGGTTAGCAAACTTGGTAGAAACAGATGAGCCACCTATTGTAGAGGAACCCCCAGAAGTCAAAACTCTCCGCGCATCGCTGAATAATCTGGAAACCTTGCCACCAAGTTCAGCAATCGAACAAATAAAAAATGACCTCAAAGAACAGATTGCGATCGCACTGGGAGCAATCAATAATGCATCCAGAGAATCCTTGATTGCTAAGGAACGCATTATACGCGCTTTTGCTAATAAAAGTTACTGGCAAGGACTTAATGCTCAAGATAAAAGAGCAATCCTCAATGGCTGCGTTAAAAAAATCTGCGTAGATGGTAACTTCGTGACAGCCATTGAGTATCGTTACTAGACGGTTTTGTTTTTGGACTACTTTGAAGCGAATATCGCGCAAAGGAGACTTCCGCTTCTGTCTATCCGCCAATGCCCAGCCATTTAGATCTAGCACATCCGGCGAAAAATTCATCACTGTCACGGTCTCCGTGCCTGGATCAGCTCCCATTGGATTCACCAGTGCAGCTAGAAGGAAAACGTAGTTCTAATTGTGCCAACATAAACTGTATCGCTATTATGTTTGTGCTCAGGATTAGTGGCTATTAATAACCCAGGTGTAATAGCAATATTTTCATTAACTTGGAAGCGGTATAAAAATTCTAAATGCCAAGATGTAGCTTCATCTTGATACTTTTTAGCAAAATCGTTACTGATAACTTTTGGTGGCTGCCCGATGATTATACCTGCCAAGTTACCTTTTTTTCCCAAATCTGGAAAGGCTAAAGTTATGGCATAGTTAAAAATACTGGCGCTGGGTTTACCTGTAATATCTTCGGCGGTAGCTTTTGTCAAACCTACCCAACCACCTATAGTTAAACGACGGCTCAGTCTTAGAGACGTTTCTATTCCGTAAGAATTTGCAGTGATACTGTCACTTCTATCATTAAAAGGATCATTAGCAAGTTCACTACCTGTTCCTGTGTTCAAGTTATTATAAGACCTGACATAAGTTAGACCAATTTTAGAATTGTCCACAGGTTTAAGGGTTAGCTGAAAAATTGCCCCATAAGGACTTTTACTAATTCCTACTCGTGGATTATTCGCATTGTCAGCGATATAACCAAAACTGAAATTAACATCTTTGCTAAGTGCATAATCTATACCTATACCTGTACCAGTACTTTGGCGGTAAATCGGATTGTATCTGCCAAAGCGGGAGATAGCACCACGACTGCTACTAATAAAAAAAGGATTGACTGTATCAGCAAAATCACTTAGTTCACTACCAATAGCTCCAATCGAAGCTCTAGCTTGTTTACCTACAGGAAAGCTATATTCTAAGCGGCTGATTTTTAGATCATTCTCATTATCACTCTCAAACCCTAAACGAGCCATGTCTGTACCTGTGGCTTTTTCTAGGCTAGAGATATTGGCAGCTTGCAAACGAACTCTCAGACGGTCTTTGCCGCTAAAGCTACTATCAAAGTTTAAACGCACACGGTTATGCAAGACAATATTATTGTCTATGGGTTTGGTATTGCGATCGCTTTTCTTCCCACCAAATGCTCCCGTAACTGCAAAGATGGCTTCTCCTGTTAACTTGGTAGTCGGGGCAAACTGTTGTGCTTGCAATTGAGCCGTTTGTACTTCTAAAGTATCCACCCGGCGTTGCCAGGAAGCTAATTCTGTAGCAAATTCCCTTTGCAACCTGTTCAAAGTCTCTAAATCATCTTGATTCACTACCGCCTTATCAGCGTTTATTAGTTGATTAAGCTGTAACAAGCACGTGTTTAAAGCGATAGCAAATGCATGTCGTGTGAGAATAGAGTTACCTTTATATAAGCTATGAAAATCAACATTGCAACCGTAGCGTTTCCCCAGAGATTGCAATGTTTGAAATGACCAATCTGTAAATTTTATATCTGATAACTGCGAAACAGAAGTTGTATTTTTTAAAGCATGGAAAAGAGATTTTTCATCATTTTCAGTTTCAGCCGCCAAGGATGAATTTGACAATAGTAAAATAGCACCAAGAGCAGCCAGAGATTTGCATAAACGCAGGATATTTTTTCCTTTGCGTGAGACATTCATCCCTAAATTGATTGGCTAATAGGAACTTCCGGCAGCACATTAAAGATGATGTGAATCCGCCATTGCTCAGAAGGATTAAAAGCTTCATGGGGTTGTTTATTGTCAAACCACCACAATTCACCTTTATGCATCACAGCTTCTTCACTGCCGCATTTCATCCAACTACCTGATTGGCTTTGGAGTACAAGATGATAGCGATCGCGCAATCTATAATATTCACCGTGGTCAATGTGACTGTAAACTCTTCCTTTGGGCGCTAACCTGACAATGTTAACTCTGCCTAGTTCTCCGCCTATCTCCGCAACAAACTCCTCAACCCAATTCATCACCACAGGAAATTCCTTGAACATTTGTCATTTGTTATTTGTTATTCTTCCTCATCCCCCTCATCTCCCTCATCCCCTTCCTCATGAAGACAACACATCTTCTGTTTGAGATGAAAACAGGCGACTAGTAGGCCCATCTTTTGCTAATAATTCTTTAGTGGCTCCAGCTTCCACTAGCCGACCGGCTTCTAAGTACCAAATTGCATCGGCTGCGGCTAGGCGTTCTTTGCGGTGAGTAATTAGTAAAACTGTGCCTTGATATTCTGCAAGCACTCGATCTACAACAGAAACGGCTTGGGCATCTAGGTTAGCATCGACTTCATCAAGTAGTAAGACGGGAGGGTTGCCTAAAATTGCCCTTGCTAGTGCAATCCTTTGGCGTTGTCCTGCTGATAAGCCTTTGCCACCTTCGGAAATTCTGGTTTTTTCTCCTTCTGGCAGTTCTGCTAGCATTTCATCAATGCCACACAATTGCCAAACTCTGGTAATTTCCTCAATGGGCGCATCTCGCCAACGATAGCGGAGATTTTTGCCAACAGTTCCCCGTAGTAGTGGTAAATCTAATGCTGCCATGCCAATTGCTCGTCTGACAGATTTTAAACTGTATTTTGCTAAGTCTTGTCCATCTAAACGAATTACGCCTCGATTGGGGTCAATCAGGCGTGCAGCTAAAGAAAGTAGTGTTGATTTACCAGCACCATTGGGGCCGACTATGGCGACAATTTCACCAGGAAAAGCGATCGCACTTATATTATGTAATGCTCCTTTGAGACTAACACCATCAAACTCTAAACATCCTGGCCCCATCTGCAAATCAGGTGCATTGGGCAGTTCGGTTACCATCGCGGGAATAGCAAGAAATTGTTTAATCTTTGTCAGTGCTACCCGTGAGTTGTGCCAGTATTCTTGGACTTTACCCAAATCCCGCAAACGCGGCATTAAAAAACTGACAATTGACATGGCAGCAACCACAGTTCCGGGAGTAGTGCGACCGGCTGCTACTTCTAACGCTCCCATTAACAGAGTAGCGCCAGAAGCGATCGCCGTAGTTGCTTCGGTAATACCTTGCATTTGGCCAGCTACTACCGCCCGATCTACCATTGCCCGTTCTAAATCGCGACATTGGCGAGCAATACGCCTTTTCTCGCGCTGAGACTGCCCAAAAACTTGCACAACTGCGTTCGCGGCTACTTTTTCATTAACATTTCCCGCTAGTCTACTCAGACGATTTCGAGCCTCATTGGCGGCAGTCCGCATTCGCCCACTCAACCTGAATGCAATTAAGGCTCCAATCACTAAAACTACGGCAACTGTTACAGCCAAACGCACATTTACAAATGACAAAGCAAATAATGATGCTACTGTTGTAGTAGTTGCTACTACTAACCGTGCTAATCCCAAGCTTACCCACTGACGGATAGCACTTAAATCACTGACAAACCGTAGCATCACTCCGCCTTGACTGCGACTTTGGAGAGCGCGAGGGGAAAGGTTCATTAAACGTTCGTACAAAATCATGCGGATTTCGTAGACGTATTCTTGACCAATGCTTTCAGCATCAGTGCGTTCCACGATCCGGAGTAAGGCAACAACAACAGCTGCCGCCGCCAAACCCAGACCAATTTCCCAAAACTTTAAATTAATGCTAGGATCGGTGTTTGTAATTAATTTGTCAAAGGCTAGTTCTACCAAAAACGCATTGGCTAATGTGGCCGCTGCTTGACAAAAGCCATTAATCACTAAGCGAGTAAGCAGCCACAAGCGGATATCATTGAATGTCCGGGGAATCTGCATATTTATTTAATTTGCAATTACTCAGCCGAAAGAAGCAGACTTATATCAAAATTGTCAAAAGTCCAGAATCAAAAATCAACAGCCCAAAGTCCAAAGTCCAATTTTTGACCATTGACTCTTGACTATTGACTTTTGACTCTTGACCCTCATTCTTGCATCGTCATTAATGAACCAGAAACAGGAACAGCAGATGAGAAAACCAGAGGTGGAAGTTCTACAGCTTTTGCTCTAGCGAATAAGTTAAGTGATTCTGTTCTCAGGGCTTGCAAATCTAAAACAGGTATGGCTGTAGCTTTAACAACTTCCCGCGCCGCTAGGGGAGATGCAGTCACTAAACCACTGATGGCAAGTACAGGCAGTTTATGCTTGTGCAACCATTCCACGCCTGCGGCTGCTCCCAGCGACCCACCAGCAGCAAACAGGACACCATCGACAGTTTGGCGGAATGTTGGGGAGGAAACTAAAGCTGATGTTTCATCTTGGTATAATCCATCGGCTATCTCTAACACAATTACATCTACGCTTTGGGCGGCAAGGTAATTAGTCAGTGTCACCAGAATATCTTGCACTTGTTTAGGAGTAGCGCGATAAGTGGTAGCAAAACCAACTGAGGTAAAATCTAAAACTAAGCTAGCTCCAGCATCGTGCATGAGCCACACATCGTTACCAGCACCAGTACCAGTAATTTTGGCTGCACCGATTTTCATTCCCGATTTTGCCAAACCGTTAATTAAGTTGGCGGCGGTGGTTGTTTTACCAGAGTTCATTGATGTACCGACAACAGCAATTGTGCAAGGTCTTTGCCCAATATAGTTAGTTGCTGGTAAAGCCCAATCAGCCAAGTTCACACGTTTTCCTTGTTGATCCCCCAGTAAACCTATGGGAGTAACGGCGGTGGGCGATTTTATCTTGGCGTGTTGAGACAGAACTTTTGCTGCCAACCCACCTGCGGCTGCTAAATGGCATGGTGATAAATCATCCGGAATCTCGGCTTCAAATTGATCGGGGGCATAACGATTACCATAGCAAAGAACCAACTCATCACCAGTAAAAATAATCGCTTTACGACCATTAACTTGGTCGATGCGTTCATGCTGACCAATTGAGTCTACTCTTACCAACACTAAATCACCAGATTCAGGCTTGATATCTCCAGTTAACAGTGTGGCGATCGCATTAACATCTACTTGACGAGTGGTAAACCCTGCTTTTGCTTTGGCAATTCTTCCTGGTTCCAGTTGAGTAATATTTATCACGCTACCTCCTATAGTTTTAATTACTAATTCGTAATTCGTAATTCGTAGTTCATGGGTTAGAACTCTTCATTTTTTAATTCTTGCTGTGCCAGACGAAAGTTGTTTTACAACCCTCAACTACGGCTTTTTTGTGCTTCACTTTGACTGCACGTGACGCTTTTAAATCTGCTTTCAACTTTTCCCGCACAAACCGATTTACCGTCTCATATTTAACTTTCAGCCCACATTCTTGCTCTAACCATGTGACTATGGCCTTGTAACTACTAAATCCTTCAGGGGAATTCAGACGATGTTTCAACTTCTCTAACGCTTCACCTTGGATTTTTTTTTGCGCTCCGGGTGCTGTTTTTACTTCCAACAGTTTCGCCAACCCTCCTTGTCGATACTGTTGCAACCATCGGGTAATGCTTGCTGGGCTGCGCCCTAACAATTGGCTTAATTTATGATGCTGGTTGACTTGACCTGTTTTCAGCCACCATAGCATTTGCAATCTTTCTTTCTCCGATGCGCTTTTTGCGTTTTTTAGACTCTTTTCTAGGTACTCCGCTGTTTCTGTTATTTCTAGTTTTAGATATCTAGCCATTTTCACCCATCCTTATTTGCCCCCTGTTTTGATTGCACATAAAATCGTTTCAAATTGGTATGTTTAGCATCTGGTAGATTTGGTAGGGCAAAAATTACGTTGTTAGCATTGACTGAGATCTATTTTTATCTACCTGCATGAATCAGTATTAAAGCTTTCATGAGAAATTTCTCATGTATGCAGACGATAGCCCATGCCTCTCACTGTCTCTATGCAGTCGCTACCTAACTTTTTACGCAGATAACCAACGTAAACATCAACAATATTAGATGTAGGGTCATAGTCATAACCCCAGACATGGCTGAGTAGTTGCTCTCGGCTTAAGACTTGCCCTGGATGACGTAGAAAAGTTTCTGCTAAAGTAAATTCTCTAGCGGCTAGTTCAATATAGCGATCGCCTACTTTTGCTTTCCGGGCACGTAAATCTAGTAAAATATCGCCTGCGCAAAGTATCATCTCATCTTTGCGTTGAGGCAAGTGATAGTCACGCAACCGTAAACGAACGCGAGCTAGCAATTCTTCAAAGCGAAACGGCTTGGTAACATAGTCATCAGCACCACCTTCCAAACCAGTCACTTTATCTTGCACATCGTCACAAGCACTTAGAATAATGATTGGTAGCAGTTCTCCCTGACCGCGCAATTCTTCCAACACTTCCCACCCATTTTTACCCGGTAGACCAATATCTAAGATAAGCAGGTCAAATTCATCGCTAAAAGCCATAAACAGAGCTTCATCACCGTTGCTAGCTACAGCAGTAGTAAAACCATTAGCCTTCAGCCCTTTCTGTAAAAAACTGGCAATGCGCGGTTCATCTTCAGCTATGAGAATTCGGTTCATCTAACTAATACCTCCTGGATTGAAGATAAGGCAGAGGGCAGAGGTTCAACTTCGCTCACCAACCGGGCAGAGGGTAGAAGGGATAATAATAAATGCCCTCGCCGAAATATCAATTGAGTACTCGAAAATAGCAATTGCTGCTGGAAATTCATCAGGAAGGTATTCCTTATGTATTGAAAGAGTAGGGGAAGCTGGGGAATAAAGAGATTCTCATGCTTGGTTTTGGGATTTTCTAGTGATTGATTTGAAAATTGGGTATAGAGTATTTGTCATTTGTCATTTCTCTGCGTCCCGCGTCTTCTTGCCTCCCTCATCTTCCTCGACTCCCCTGCTCCTGGCTTCTTGTCGCCTTGCCCCCTGCCAAAACTTGGGACTATGAAAAAATGAATTTTTATCCCCTGGTTCTCTGTCTTTGGGGATAGGTTTCAGAGGAATGACTATAGTGAAAGTAGAGCCGCCACGTGGGCGACTGAAAAGTTCAATCCAACCGTTGTGAGCTTCTACAATGGCTTGTACAATCGATAAGCCCAAGCCAGCACCATTAGAGCGACGGCGATTAATCGAGCCGCGAGCAAAGCGCTGAAAAATCCGCCGTTGCTCATGTAGGGGAATTCCTTCGCCAGTATCACGCACCCAAAAACGCACTTGATTATTTTTCACAGATGAACCTATGCTAATCACATCACCTTCTTTGGTATGGTGTGTAGCGTTTTCAGCCAAGTTCATGATTGCCTGAGTCAAGCGTTGACGGTCAGCCTGAAGACGACCACTAGCCATAGTATCCAAGCGCCAGTTTCGCGGAGCTAAAGCTTTTGCTTTGGTGTGCAATTCTAAAGTTAGCGAATGAATTTCGACAATTTCTAAATTTAAAAAACCGGGTTGTTCAGACTTAGCTAATAACAGCATGTCTTCTACAAAGCGGCTCATGCGGTCTAGCTCATCAATGACTAATTCTACAGTTTCCTGCCGTTCTTGAGGATCATCGCCCAGCAGCTCGATATGACCTCGGATAATTGTAATTGGCGTTCGTAGTTCATGACTGGCATCGTTGATGAAATCTCGTTGACTAGAAAACGCTGTTTCTAACCTTTCGAGCATTTCATTAAAGGTAATAGTGAGTTCGGCAATTTCATCTGCACCTTTTACAGGTATGCGTCGTGTTAGGTCAGTCTCCCCAATTGAGCGAGTAGCCTCAGTCAGCAGGTGTAGAGGTTTTAGCACCCGTGCTGCTAATAACCAAGCCAAAAAGGAAAATTTAACCACGATGACAAACGTGACTTTCATAATCACAACAACTGCCTCACGCACCTCGTCACGTTCGCCAGCAGTCGCATGAAACACTACAAATACTCCATGATTCTTGCCTCTGATTATTGGTTGAGCTAGGTATATTATGTCTTCACCATCTACGCTTAAAAACTCACCTTTCAGGGGTGTTTTGGTTTGAGATAAAGTTTTGACTATAGGCAAATCTAATTTGAACCAACTAGGAAGGGCTAGCGGACTATTTCTGTAAATTTGCCCATTCAAGATTGCTACCAAAAACTCATCGTCATCCGGAATGTTGTTTTTGAGAAAGACCTTAAACAGGGTATGGAGGTCATCTCCAAAAGGTTTATGAGTTTTGGGATGGATTCCGTCTATTGCCAACATTCGGAATTCTTGCATTTCTTGAACTAGAGACTTTCTAATCCTTTCTTCTACTTGAAAAAACAGAACTTGCTCGACGATGAAAGTGCCCACTGCAGACGAAAATAGCATCAGCAGGATATAACCTAATACGATCTGTGTGCGTAGGCTAAATATGATTCTGTAGCATATTTGTAATGAATTTTTCGGTTTCATTCTCTTGTCAGTCCTTAGTAAAAAAATTAAGCTGACAATCAATAAATCTCTTTTAGAGGATGTTTGTAAAGTCTAATTTATCACTTGCCCAGGCGATTAGAAATCGCGGCTACACAGACGAAACCTGCCTTTGCAGGTTTAAAAACCTTAGAGGTTGTTTGAAAAGGGTTTTGCTGCGACTTTATGGACTTTTGATCCCCCCTAACCCCCTTAAAAAGGGGGTAATCAGAATCAAAGTCTCCCTTTTTAAGGGAGATTTAGAGGGATCTAAAACTTTTGATACCAACAAGAGGACTTTTCAAACATCCTCTTAATTTTCTGTTAGTCCGCGCAGGGGGACTTTGCTTGTGTAGTAGCGAATTATATTCACCCAAAACTTTTAAAACTGCACTTCCTCAAAGCCTATATAGCTTGCCTATTCTCTGTTGAAAAACTCCAGTTTTTAACTTGGACGAGGTTTAAACAGCAAATTGTAAAAGGTGCATTACTTAGGCTTAAGTAAGTCAATTGATCTGATTAAAAAAGATTCTACCGTAGTTTTTACACTAAATTCACATTTAATACGGAAAATCAGTCCCCGTGATGGTTTCATGAAATACCCCCAAAGGTTTTGGTATTGTAGTTTCAGCAATAAGACACTTTACAGAAAGCCGACGCTTGATTGCCTACTCCTTCTAGAATGCTGCTGGTGAATCAGGGGTAAGGGACTTCCAACTAAAAAAATATCCTATCGCTGTGTTGGCAGGGGGGCAGGGAGCAGGAGAAGTGCGGTCTTGGGGTTTCACGCCACTCCCTTCAAGCCGGGGAACCCGTCCAACGGGGTGGCTCCCCAAGTGGAGCAACTTCGGAGAGCAGGGGGAGAAAGAAAAATATTATCTGAATAAATTGGATAATTTATTTTCTGGAAGTCCCTAAGATACCTCACTTATCCCGAAATCGCGCCATCACCCTCCGGGTTCGCCAGTCCCCCATCGTGACGGAGACTGCCAAGACGGGGGCTGGACTCACCATAGAATGGTTCCGAAGGGTAGCCTGCCTCCACAGGCTTTGTAACGATAGCCCCAGTCCTGTGGGCGTGATTTCAAAGATGCGAGAGAACTGTTTTATCTTAATCGAGGGGTGAGGTCTACCATTCGCCAGCTGTAAAAGGTATTTCCAGATATTTGGAGAGCATTTGGAAACAGGCGATCGCAGTCCATCTGTGGTTGAATTTCAAAAACATAATCAAGTGAATATCTGAACGGAGAAATTTAAATGAGAAACTTCAACTCGCTGCTAAACTTACCTGCTGACCGATGAGACCGATAAATCCGGCACCAAAGTGTTGAATCTCTAAAAAGCTTGCGTGTTCTGGTGCTGGTTTATAAACCCGAAATGTTTTCATAATGCCCAAAGTTGCAGCACTTTCTAGAGGGCTAACAAAGCTGGTATCGCGGTCAAGAAAATAAGGTTTGCTAGCCCAATAAGCCATCTGATTAGCATTTAAAAAGTAACAGCCAGAGTGGGGATTAAGTGTCCGCCGAAATGTAATTGGCATCCCCATAATTGTCCCCTGAAGTTGTGGTTTTTCTTTGACATTTTGAAACTTGGCAGTTAGCTGAGGTACTAAATCACCATCAATGTAGGCTTTGCAGGACAGATTTTGGGTAGAGACTTCATACCGATTCGGCTGAAGTAAATTGAGATTACCTGCTTGTTGAGTAAACCAGTTTAATTTGATAAATAACCAAGGATCGTGAAGTATTAAATCGTCTTCCAAAAAACAATAATAGTCGTACTTTCCTAAATAATCTCGCAGGACAGCTTGGCACTCAAACCCTAACATTAAAGGCTCCGCTTGTGTGGAATGATGCTGATAAAAATTGCCAGGTAAAGGCAGTTGATTGAGAAGATGATTATTTTGGGTTGTGCAAATAACAATGTCTAGATCGTAGGACTGCGGTTGGTTCGCAGGAAAGGCTAGCCGCTGCCCAATATCGATCATACTTTGAGATTTGCTAAATAGCTGATGTAAGGCAGCAAGATTCCGGCCTAACGCCAGCAGGCGGGGTCGGGGGTCTTTCCTTTGAGAGCCATGTTGACCATTGCTATTAGGATTAAAAAAGTGGGCAATGGTAAAGAGAATCCGCATGATTCTAAACCCTTTTTAAGCTAGATTTGCTAAGTCAAAATTGTCTGGGAAACACTAAACTTGGTAGGACAATTAATTGTCTTACCAAAATAATTTGAATTCGCTAAAATACGACCACACATTAAATACTTTCTTGTTTAACAGTCCTCATCTAATTACCTTCTGCCTTCTGCCTCCTGCCCTCTGCCTTTATTCGCTCAAAAAGCAGATGCGTGCAAAGTTAGCTGAAGATAAAATCGCTAGCATCAACATTGGCAGAACTGAAGCCTGCCAAGGTAATCGTATCTGTACCGATGGAAATGACAGCAGGTGAGCCAGATGGAGTAGGAGTAATCGTTAAAGCTCCGAAGTTTGTTGCAAATGCCCTCAGGTCAATTTTGTCTACACCATCGGCAAAACCGACAATGCGATCGCTACCAAAGCCCGGTGCAAAGATAAATATGTCATTACCATCACCACCAGTGAGGGTGTCATTACCTGCACCACCAGTCAGCCAGTCAGCACCGATTGCACCAACGAGGCTATCATTACCGCTGCCACCATCGAGGGTATCGCTGCCAGTTCCTCCCAGAAGTGTATCGTCACCAGCATTGCCAAAGAGGATATCGTTACCACCTAATCCATTGAGGTTATTATTGCCCTCATTACCAGTGAGAGTGTTGGCAGCTGCGTTACCTGTACCGCTTAGGGCTGTACCAACCAGAGTGAGGTTTTCCAGAGTCTCACCCAAGGTATAGTCGAAGCTAGATTGGACAGTATCTATACCTGCGTTGGCGTTTTCCGTAATCGTATCTAATGCACTATCGATGATGTATGTATCGTTGCCTAAACCACCTACCAAATTATCATCACCTGCACCACCATCAAGAATATTGTTGCCATCATTGCCTGTGATGATGTTGTTAAGTGCGTTACCAGTGCCGTTTTGACCAGTACCAATCAGAGTCAGGTTTTCTACATTGTTGCTTAAGGTATAGCTAGCAGCACTAGACTGGACGTTATCTATGCCTGCGTTGACGTTTTCTGTGATAGTGTCTCCTGTGCTATTAACTATATAAATGTCATCGCCAACCCCACCAAACATTGCGTCATTGCCTAGTCCACCGTCGAGGAAATCGTTACCGCCACCACCAGTGAGGTTATCAGCACCACCACCACCAATCAGAGAGTCATTACCACCGCCACCGTTGAGTTCATCAATACCTGCACCACCAACGAGGGTGTCAGCGCCTGCTTCACCATTGAGAATGTCATTACCAGCGTCATCATCAAGATAATCACTACCTGCACCACCGCTGAGGTTGTCATTACCACCATTGCCAAAGAGATTATCGCCGCTGATGGTGCCGATTAGGGTGTTGTCGAGTTCATCTCCAATATATAGACCAATGGCATCAACTGCGATCGCACCTGTCAGATTAGCCCCGATGAAAGTGGCATTAGTAAAATTACCTTTAGATAAATCAGCGTTAACCAGACGGGCATTGGTAAAATTTGCACCAATGGCTAGTCCATTAATGAAGATACCTTCGGCATTAGCTTGAGTGAAGTTAGATCCACTCACATCAGTGTCATTCAATTTAGCCCCAGTCAGGTTCGTGATGGTCACGGTGCCATTAGCCTCAACAAAGGGGCTAAAATCAGAACTCGTTAAAATCGCATCTTCTGTCAGGAATCCGCTTAAATTAGCACCACGAAAACTCACATTGGCTGGCTGTGATGGATCGAGTATGGCATCAGTTAAAGAGACTGTGCTGAAATTAGCTAGGTCAAAGTTAACATTTTGCAGCGTGACATCTGTGAAATTACTTAATTGAAAGTCAGCACCTCTAGCATTTACATTGGCCAAGACAGTATTTTCCAGGTTCGCGTCCAGTAAACTAGCATTGACTAAAGTAGCTCCTGTAAAGTCAGCCGCTTTGAGATTGGCTTTGAATAAGTCAGCTCCGGTAAAGTTAGCGCCTCTCAGGTTTGGCCGCTCTGACTGTTCGCCACTGATATTGGCTTCTCGCAGATTGGCATTGGTCAGGTTGGCGTTGGAGAAGTTAATTAGTTTCGTGTTGATTAGCGAGAGATTAGCTTCTGTGAGGTTTGCACCACTGAAATTGACATTCTCTAATGTCGCTAGGGACAAATTAGCTGGGCCAAAGTTGCCAGTAGGGGCAAAGATGGCACTCCTGGCATTGACATTCAGCCAAAAAGATTCACCAAAGTTAGTACCGCTTAATTGTGTGGCGACACCTGAAGCGTTGGGATCGAATCGCACACCTTCGAGTCTGGTTTTGAAAAAGCTGGAACCGTTGAGGTTCCTACCTCTGAAGTTAGTTCCGATTAAGGTTTGTCCGTCAAAGTTTAAAACTGCCATGATGCAATCCCTCAAAAAATAGATAAGTTTTTAATTAGTCCAAAAAATATAGATGCAACCCAAACTTTTCAAAGATGCGATCGCTTCAAATGCACCCAATGCGATCGCCCTTTCAATTACGAGAATTGGAAGATAGTTGTGTTAGTGGGGTCAATGTTAGTGCTGATATCCGCTGCCGTGAAGGAAGTGTTAACCAAGGTGAGCAACAATTGGCCTGTATTGAAATCTGCATTTCCAGCAATGCCGTCTCCGATGCGGAACACGGTATTACCTGCGGCGTTGTAAAACACATCAATGGCACCAATACCGCTGAAGGAAAGGACATCTCCACCCGCGCCTGTAGTGAATCCGTTAATTCTGTCTTGTCCATCACCACTGGCATAGCGAATCGTATCGCTACCTGCACCACCTGTGATTGTGTCGTTGCCTATACCGCCGACCAAAATATCATTAGCATCAGCACCAGTGACGACATCATTTCCTGCCCCACCTATGAGTGAATCAGCGCCACCTCCACCATTGAGGTTATCATCGCCATCACCGCCATCGAGGGTATCGGCACCACCGCCTCCCAAAAGGGTATCGGCACCAGCATTGCCAAACAGGATATCGTTACCCAATCCTCCAGTTAGGCTATTATTACCTTCGTTACCTGCGATGCTATTGGCGAGATCGTTGCCTGTGCCATTGACCGCAGTGCCTACCAGAACTAAGTTTTCTAGATTGCTACCTAAGGTGTAGTCGAGGCTGGAAATGGCTGTATCAGTGCCTTCACTGCCATTTTCGATAATCACGTCACTGGCACTATCAATAATATAAGTATCGTTGCCTAGACCACCAATGAGGGAATCATTACCAGCAGCGCCTTCGAGGGTATTGTCAAGCTCGTTACCTGTGATGGTGTTATCAAGCTCGTTACCTTTGCCGTTTTGGGCAGTGCCAATCAAAGTCAGCTTTTCCAGATTGCTGCCTAAAGTGTAGGTAAAAAGGCTGGACTGAACCGTATCAGTGCCTTCTCCAGCATTTTCAGTAATACTATCCCCAGCGCTATTAACTATATATGTGTCGTTGCCCAGACCACCAATGAGGGCATCATTACCACCTGCTCCATCAAGGATATTGTCAAGCTCGTTACCTGTGATGGTATTGTCAAGCTCGTTACCTGTGCCATTTTGGGCAGTGCCAATTAAAATCAGGTTCTCTACATTGGCAGCCAAGGTATAACTAGCAGCGCTAGATCGAACTATATCCGTGCCTTCATTAGCATTTTCAGTAATACTATCTCCAGTGCTATCAGCTATATATGTGTCGTTACCCGTCCCGCCGCTCATCGTATCCGTGCCTGCGTCGCCATTGAGGGTATCATCCCCGGCATTACCAATGAGGGTGTCGTTGCCACCAGCACCGTTGAGAGTATTATTACTCTCGTTGCCAGTGATTATGTTAGCCAGCGCATTACCTGTGCCATTTTGGGCAGTGCCAATTAAGGTGAGGTTTTCTAGGTTGGAAGTGGCACCAAGAGTATAACTTGCAAGGCTAGAGCGGACTGTATCAGTGCCTTCACTGACATTTTCGAGAATTACATCAGCGGTACTATCGATAATATAGGTGTCGTTGCCTACACCTCCTACTAAGCTGTCATTGCCTATGCCGCCGTCGAGGGTATCATCACCGCCAGCGCCACTCAAGGTATCGTTGCCTGCTTCGCCTTTGAGGTTGTTGTTGCTCGCGTTACCTGTAATCGTATTGGCGAGCTCGTTGCCAATGCCCTCTATCGCTGTACCTGTGAGAGTCAGCCTTTCTACATGGCTGCTTAAGGTATAGGTAGTGGCGCTAGACTGGACAGTATCAGTGCCTTGGCTAGCAAGTTCAATAATTACGTCACCGGAGGTATTGACAATATAAGTGTCATTACCAGTTCCACCTTTCATGGCGTCATTACCAGCGCCGCCGTTGAGAGCATCATTACCAGCGCCGCCGTCGAGATAATCATCTCCGCCAAATCCGTTCAGGTTGTCGCTGCCATCAAAGCCGAAGATGTTATCATTCTCGCTTGTACCGTTGAGGGTGTTGTTATTGCTATCACCAGCGATTAGACCAATGACATCAACCAGGATTGCACCTGTAAGATCCGCACCCACAAAGGTAGCATTTGTAAAGTTAGCTTTAGCTAGGTTAGCATTCCTCAAGTTGGCGTTGGTGAAATTTGCACCCACCGCCAGCCCATTAATAAAGACACCTTCTGCGTTAGCTTGAGTGAAGTTAGCTCCACTCAAATCAGTATCATCAAATTTAGTACCTGTAAGGTTTGTTACCGTCACAGTGCTATTGGCAGCTATATGGGGGCTAAAATCAGCACCAATCAAAACGGCATCATCTGCCAAAAAGCCACTTAAATTAGCACCGCGAAACTTAACGTTTCCCGTCTGACCTGGTTCGAGAGGTGCATCACTCAGAACAACATTACTTAAATTAGCTAGGTCAAAGGTAGAGTTTTGCAGGGTAATATCTGTGAGTTTTGCTAGGCGGAAATCAGCACCGGTGGCATCGACATTGACAAAAAGAGTTGCTTCAAAGTTAGTTTCTTCTAACTTGGCATTGCTAAGATTGGCATTTGTCAGATCAGCAGCTTTTAGGTTTGCTTTATATAAATCAGCACCAGTAAAGTTAGCTCCTCTCAGGTTTGGTCGCTCGGACTGTTCACCGCTGAGATTGGCTTCTCGCAGACTGGCATTAGTGAGATTAGCGTTTGAGAAGTTGATGAATTTGGTGCTAATTAATGAGAGATTAACCCCAGTCAGGTTTGCTCCCCGGAAATTGACATTTTCTAATACCGCCTTATAAAGAGTAGCTGGGCCAAAGTTGGCATTAGCAGCAAAGATAGCTCTTGAGGCATCAACATTGTATAGTTTCGCTTCTTCAAAGTTAGTGCCTCTTAGTTGTGTGCGGGTATCTTGGTCGTTGGGAGCGAATAGAACGTTTTGGAGTGTGGCTTTGAAAAATGTTGAGCCATTCAGGTTTTGACCGCTAAAGTCGTTTCCGACCAAGAGTTGTTCGCTAAAGTTTAAAGCTGGCATATTACGTATCTAAAGAATGAAAAAATTAGGGGTTCAAGCTGAATGTTTGACTGCTAAAGGTTGTGGTTGAGAAGCTTTTTGCAGTTGCTCTTTTAACCAAGTAAAAAAAAGTTCGTTGAGTAACCGTTGCCGCATCGATTCGTCCAGTTGGGCTGGGATAAACTTTTCTAGGCGCACGATTAACCACCAATCTCCAATATTGGTCGGTGGCAATAATTGACCGGGTTGGCTTACAGCAAGAATACGGACTAACTGGGGATGAGGCATACTCAATGATACTGGCCCTATTAATCCGCCAGTCTGAGCCTCTGCTCCTTGGGAATATTGCCTTGCTACTTCGGCAAAGGATTGTTCACCTTCTAGCAGGCGGAAATAAAGTTCTTGAGCAGCAGCGCCATCGCGAATGCGAATCAGAGAATAAACAACCTGGTCAAGTTTCGGTTTCAATTGGCGAAAATGAGACTCTAACTTGCTACCCCAGGTGGCTTTTTTGAATTTCTCGATTCTCAGGTTGCGAGTTGCTAGCTCTAAAAATTGGGTTTCGCTAATATTCTGCTGCTGTAACCAAGCTTGGCGTTCCACTTCTGATGACAACTGATTTTGTTGACAAAACTCTTGGTAACACTTGGCTTGTTCTTCGCTTGAGCAGGTAAAAGAGGCGATTGCATCGTCAATTATCAGTTCTTGCTGAAGCTTTGGTAGCAGTTGGTATCGACTTAACAGGGGAATAATTTCTTGAGTTGTCAAAGTCTGATTATGAACTTGTAAGAGTTTGGCAGATGATTTCTCAGCTTTTTGCTGTTTTCCGCCAAATCCCTTATGTTCTACAGGGGCTATTGACTCTAACTTCGTTCCCTCCCAAGGGGAAACTAGTTTGCTATCTTCTTGCTGTATCCATTGCAGGTGTTGGGGTAATAATTGGGCTAAATCATAGCGTTCTAGAACTGTTTGCCTTGCTTTTGCCCTAATCGCAGCCATTTTATCTGGATGATTCAAGGCTTCGATAATGCGATCGCATATTTCCTGGGGTGAAAAGAAATCTGCTAACAAGCCATTGACCCCATCTTGAATGACTTCCATCACAGGCGGAGTTCTCGAACCCACTACCAAACAACCTGTAGCTAGGGATTCCATTAACGACCAAGATATAACAAAGGGACGGGTTAAATAAACATGGGCTGAAGAAGCTTGGAGGACTTGCAGATATTCTGTGTAAGGCAACCAACCTGTAAAATGAACGCGGCTGAGGTCGAGATCGTATTTTTCTAGCATCACCTCCTTATAGGTTTTGCCATCGGGTAGTTTCTTCCCATAAGCTACGCGGTTTTCTCCCACAATCACCACATGACAATTAGGGCGTTTTTGCTGGAGTAAAGCCACCGCCTCTATAAATTGGGGAAATCCCCGATAAGGCTCCATACCTCTAGTAGCATAAGTAACAAGTTCCTCAACGTGAGAAAGGTCGAGATTAATGCTGGGGAGAACTAATTTTGCTCCTGGTTTTGGACAGAAAAAATTAGTATCAACTCCGTCATGAAGTACAGTAATTTTATTGTGGTACTCTAAAGGGAATTGTTGACGCTGCCAATAGGTAGGAGAAAGACCGCGATCGCAACTATATAGATCCTGCAAAATTGGTGCATTTTTGATCCGAATCCTGGCTTCATCATCCGCAGTCAGGCGATCGCTGGGATCAAAGTCTGCATCAGAGCCATGAGCGTGATAAAACCACTCAAAATAACACAGTAACTTGGCTTGCGGAAAAATATCTTTAATAAATAAAGTCGGGCCCCAACCCGAATGACCATAGACTACATCCGGGACAAATCCCCGTGCTTTCAGTTGTTCTGCCAGCCGATACACACCTTGACCCTGAAGAACAGCATTTTCTAAAGGTCTGACATAGTGGTGAGTTTCTGGTCGAGCTTCTCGTTTAGGGCTATAAACAACGCGATTCACACCAGGCAATTTACCATCCTGGCGAGTAGTCCCAAAAAAAACTTGGTTATGTCTATCCTTAGCTAAAGCAGCAGCTACATGACGAAATTGGGCTGGGAAATTGGGGTGTAAAAATAAAATTCGCATGGCTTTTTAATTACTGGTAACCTACCTTTCCCTAACCTAGGTAAGCAGATTCCCGACTCGTTGCAGAAATCGAGAATCTTGCAAGCAAAAAATATGGTGGGTGTAGTTTGAGGCAATACGGTTCATTTAGTGGTATTCGATTCCAACAGATCCCCCCAACCCCCTTAGAAAAAAGGGGGCTTAATTCCCTCCTTTTTAAGGAGGGTTAGGGAGGATCAACTCTTATCTGAACCGTATTGTAGTTTGAGGTGTTTGCGATATCTAAAAACTTCTCTGTCTGGAAATATTTTGATTGCAGTAGAGTGTAGGGTGGGCATTGCCCACCAAAACCCGAAGATGGTGGGAAAATGCCCAACCTAGGTGCATTTCTACTACATATTTCTCAATGACCTTGAAGTACTAAAACGAAATCAAAAGACTATAATTGAGACTTCATCGGAAGAGTAGCTCAACAAGTTATCCAGACTCTGTAGCTACTCTTCATGGCTGGGGTAACTATCAGGTGTGTGTTACTTGGCTGGTACCCAAGTACACCGCCTAGTTACCCATTTCTTACACGACAGGGGTATCGGTAACAAAATCTGATGCGTCGAACGCTGCACGACCCACCCCTTGCACAAAGGCGAGGTTTTCGGATTGAGCAGGAGTAAAGCCTTCTGTCAGAACGTAGATTCGAGTACCAGTCACTCCATTAATAGTGGTGTTCTGGAATCCTAGATCCTCAAATGCAATACCCTCAAGCAAGAAGAAGTCAGTACCATTTTGGAAGTCGGTAATCCAGTCGCCAGCAGGAGGAGGTACGATTGGCTCACCGGGATCGATTGGTTCTGGTACAAAGTCTGTGAATAGCAATTGGAAATAATCAGTCTCAGTCCCGCCAGTCAAGGTGTCGCGTGCGGTTTGGGTTTCCGCATCTTCGCCACCAAACAGAACGTCAATGCCAGCCCCACCAATAACGCGGTCAACGCCAGCGCCACCATCGAGGAAGTCACTGCCACCACCACCATTGAGGACATCATTGCCAGCAAGGCTTTCTTCGGCATCGAAGTCACCGTAGATGGTGTCATTACCACCAAGACCATTGAGGTTGTCAGCTCCCTCACCACCATCGATGAAGTCACCGTCAACGCCACCTCTGATGGTTTCTAAGCCAGCACCACCTAAGAGGGTACTAGTACCTGCGCCACCATCGAGAACGTCATCGCCATCGCCGCCATCGAGGTAGTCAATACCTTCTCCACCTAAAAGGGAGTCATTACCGGCATAGCCGAAGAGAGTGTCATCGCCATCGCCACCTAAGATGGTATCAGCGCCACCTGAAGCCAAGCTGTCAGCTTCGCCATAGAGAGTGTCATTGCCCTCTGCGCCATCGATGTAGTCGGCACCACCGGAAACTGAACCTTCTGTGTCATCGCCGTACAGCGCGTCACCTAAGAAGCTACCAATTACGGTGTCATTACCAGCACCGCCCTGTGCAGTATCCTCAAAGCCACCATAGACCCAGTCAGCACCAGCACCACCATCAAGGAAGTCTTTACCATCATTGACATCGTCAATACTTGTGCCGCCAATTAGAGTGTCATTACCGGCTTCACCATACAGTGAGTCCTCGCCTGCATCCCCAAATAGTCTGTCGGCACCGCCTCCACCAAACAGTGAGTCTTTATCGTTCCCACCTCGGAGCAAGTCATTTGCTCCTAAGCCATTGAGAAGGTCATCACCACCATTACCGCGTAAGGTATCGGCATTCGCGGTTCCTGTAAGGGTATCGGGCAGTTCGGTTCCGTTTCTGATTGCCATAATTGAAGATTCCTGATGATCCTGATAATTACGAGCATCTTGCTAGCTCACTTGAACGTGCTAGATGCACGATACAAGTCTTGCTCATTAGTTGTTACCACACTCACTAGCCTCCCCCTCTCCCAAAATTAGAAGAGGGGGTAATAAAGGCATGGTGAGAAGATGTTGCAGTACGTATTTAGACATACTTCCAATTACTCCATGAGTAAACATTCGCAAATCAACTTTTTTTGAATGTCATTCGTAAACTAAATGGGGATCGTTGCGTAGTTTGGGTAATCGAGCATTACAAAGATGAACTTAGACGGGTACAGTGCAGCTTGTCGTCAGATATCACTCTCAAATCAAAGCAAATTGATGTTATGTCAGCAGTATGCAATCATGTGAAGCAGTTGTCATCTGTTCTGTAGATGTAAGCTTTGTTAACTAGAAGACTGCATTTACGTCTGAATAACTAAACATTAATACTATCAAAGCTTATATTAAGGTGTAATCGCTGCATCAACGGAGCTTATTGTACTATAGTTAAATTCTAGTTAACTAGTAGTTAAGTACTTGTAAAATATGAGAAATGATCATTTGCAATTCCAAAGCCATTTACATAATTTTTACTGATTTGAGCTAGCCGAGTGTACAGTTAAAATTAATTTCCTTAACAATACTTTGCCAAAATAAGAGCCTACAAAAACTTTGGCAAAAATAGCAAAATAACCCATACATGAGCGTTTAGTTTCCAAGGCAGCTTGGAGGCTCAAACTTTTTATCATGCAGGCAATACGTTAAAAAACCCTTGTGGTAAACCTTGAAGGAATTTTTAGGACTTATTGTTTTTGCCAAACCCTAGAAACAAGGAAGTTAATACATCAACTTACCCTCGTAAAGTGGCTAAGGTATTGCTTAAGAAAAGTTATTGGGGAAGACACGAGTAGTATTCTCATACGGAAACTATCCATTTGTCAATATATTAAATGTCGTTTTCTGCTGAAAATTATTTCCATTGATTGATGTTTATCGCCTAGGAATTTGCCTCACCATATTTAAATTTGTACATCACTAAATCTACCTTCGGATAGGTGTACATATGTAGCTGTTAGTGCGATTACTGAATCTGCTCTCTCAAGCTATGCATAACTATTGCACATACTATTTCAGCAAATCTTTGATGCTAGCCAATGGTTGCATAAAAAAATATGGGTAGATGGAAACTTCGTTACAGCAATTGAGTATCGTTACTAAATGTCCCGATCGCACTATTACATTGCAACCATGACAAATTGCAGACATGGACGAAAAGAGCGATCACCTTGAGGAGAAAAACATCCTACCCTCCAAGCTAAAATCAAAACAAACTCCAAAAATCTTGCTATGGTAGCCATCTCCCAACAACCACAAAAAATGACCATCGAGGAATATCTCGCATGGGAACCCCAGCAAGACCTTCGCTACGAATACGTCAACGGCGAGGTTTTTGCGATGACAGGTGGTACAATTCCCCACAATGACATTGCACTTAATTTGTACACAGCCTTACGTCCACATTTACGTGCTAGAGGTTGCAGAGTAAATGTGTCGGATGTAAAAGTGCAAGTTACACCTACAAGTCCTTACTATTATCCTGATGTTGTCGTCAGCTGCGACCCTCAAGACCTCAATGCCCTTAAATTTATTCAGAACCCAAGAATAATTGCTGAAGTTCTCTCCCCTAGTACAAGCAGTAAAGATAGAGGCGAAAAATTCACTAATTACCTGAAAATGCCTTCTTTACAAGAATATTTATTAATAGATTCAGAAACAATCTCCGTTGAACGCTACTGTTGGGGAGAGGGAAGAATGTGGCTTTACTATCCATACACTGAGGGAGATATTATTACCCTATCCAGCATCGAATTTGAATTTGCGATCGCACTACTGTATGAAGGAGTTGTATTGGGAGTAGAAGCAGAATAGAGTTTGAAAGTTCTGGATTAAAAAATGACATCAAATAACAGATTGCGATCCCGCTTGGCACAGATAATTATTTATCCAAACAATCCATAATTACCAAGGAACGAATTATACAAGCTGTTCTCATACAATTTTCTAGCAAAGGCTTGAATCCCAAGATAAATGATCAATACTCAATAGCTGCATTAAAAAAGTATGCATAGATGATAACTTCGGGACAGCCATTGAGTATCGTTACTAGGCAGTTTTGTTTTTGGACTTTGTTGTTTGTTCTGGAATATCCGAGGTAGACTTTAGCTCGGCTTTACGTTTTTCCCATTCCAGAACTGTGCGAATTACCACTTGTGACCAAGATTCGTAAGCCATAAGCACCATTGTTTGTTAATTTGAGAATAGCAAAAGTTGAAATTTTTTTTGTTCATCGCAAGCGATCGCGTGCGAGCAGAATGTTTAGAGAGAACAAAATTTCAGAAGTAGTTTAGAGACGGGATTAGAACTGAGGACAAGACTGACATTTTAGCTGATGACCTAAAATTAAACATTCACACACAAACCGTGGTCTTTCTTGAAAAGTGCGATCGCAGTCATTACATAGATATTTTTGTACGTCATTAGATCTACCAATCTTCACAAGCCGAGTGGAATTGCATCTAGGACATTCAATACCATAAGTTTTAAGCATGGAAAAAATATCAATGCAATCTCTAGCAATCTCCTTGACTGTTAAAGCATTTAGTTTAGTTAAATATGTTTCATGGTAGAGTTCTCAATAATTAGATGTTTTATGGAATATTAGACATAGAAATTGTCATAGCAGATTTTAAATTTCATTTTTTGTAAGTATTTATTACACTAAAATTCTCAGTTGATTTGACATTTATTTGAGTTTTTGTTGATTTACCAAAAAAGCCGGGAATTACATCACCGGCTTAGATTGAATATTTAATTTTAGTTTTAGCTTTAATTATTTCTATAATTATATTTGTATAAGAAGTCGAGATGTCAAGGCTGACTTCAAAAAAAGCGTAGCGTAAAGTATGGTCAGAAAGCGATTGACGGTGAATTGTTTTTCAAAAAAGAAGAATTAGATGCGATGGAAGCTATTTGCACGCACCACAAAAGTGGTAAGAGCTTCTAAACGAACGCTGCACAAAGCTCTTCATGACTCGTAATGATTACCTTTGAGTTGACCATCTTCCATATAAATAATGCGGTCAGCAATATCTAAAATGCGGTTGTCGTGAGTAACGAGTAAAATAGTACAGCCTTGTTCTTTAGCAAGCTTCTGCATCAGTTCAACAACATCGCGCCCAGATTTTTTATCGAGTGCAGCAGTAGGTTCATCAGCTAAGATAATTTTAGGATGGCTAACTAAAGCACGAGCGATCGCTACCCGTTGTTTTTGCCCACCAGAAAGATTTTCAGGGTAGTAATTGAGACGCTCTGCCAAACCAACAGCCTCTAGCATGGTCATCGCTTTGCTGTTGATATCATTATTTAAATACTGATCATGCAATTCTAATGACATACGCACATTTTCTTGAGCCGTTAAAAATGTCATCAGGTTATGCGCTTGAAAAATATAACCAATTTGGCGGCGCAATTTAGTTAACTGTTGTTTATTAGCTCCGCAAATTTCGTATCCCAAAATTTTTAAGCTACCCTCTTGAGCAGAACGCAAACCACCCATTAAAGTCAGAAGAGTAGTTTTACCTGAGCCAGAAGGGCCTGTCAAAATCACAATTTCTCCGGCATAAATTTCTAAATTAATGTTAAATAATACTTGTTTGCGTAGTCCACCTGAGCCAAAGTAATGATTGAGATTATGCACCGAAATCACAGGTTCAGAAATAGGCAATGACAAATTAGTAATGACTGATTTAACTTCAGGAGTTCGGCTCATCGATGAAGCTAGTGCAGTGAGTAACATTGTGGCTCCGGCAGCTACAAATAAACCTGTCAGGCTAACTTCAAGAAATGCCCCAGAGATAGCTTGAGACAAAGGATCAAGAGCTACAGCCGCAAACATTGTCAGACCCATGATTCTTCCCTGCATATTTGCAGCTGTATTCTGTTGCAGCCAAGTTATACCCATTACAGTGACAGTACCACCCCCTATCCCCATTAGAGCAATTATTCCTGCTGCTATCCAAAATTCCTGCACAAATCCTAGTGCTATTAGTCCTGCACCCAGACCATAACACAACAAAACTAGGGGAGTTTTAGGACTCTTAACCGCACTAAGTTGGCTGGCAACTAAGACACCAATTAATGCACCTATACCGTAGGCTGCTTGCAGATAACCAAATGTTGTGGCGTTACCTTCAAACCGTACATTGACCATGGCTGCAACACCGATGATGATCGGCCCTAACATAGCGAAATTAATCATCGCTAGGAGTAACAGGCTGATGCGGATAGCAGGCTGTGTCCACGCATATTTTAAACCTAAAATAATCTCACCCATTAAAGCTGGTTTCTGTGTTTCAGCTGCCAGGGGTTGGCGACGACGAGTCCGAACCAGGTAGATAAACAAACTACCCAACGCAAATATGAGTGTATTAATAAAAAAAGCAATGGTTAATCCAAACGCACCAATCATAAAACCCGCACCAGCAGGGCCGATGACTTCGGTGAACTGTTCACTGCTCTGCATCCAAGCGTTTGCTTCTGCTAGTTGGGATTTTCTGACTAATTGAGGCAATAAGGCAAGAATCGCTGGATATAAGATAGCTTCAAACAATCCAAACAGAACAGCGATCGCAACCAAATATATCAGTTGAACAGCATCAAATACTAACAAAGTTGTAGCCAAGCCAATCAAAACAGTATTAATCGACGCTGCAATGGTGGCGACATTTCTGGTGGGCAAGCGATCGCTGATTGCACCTCCTATTAACATAAATAATGCTCGTGGGATTGCCGCCGCTACTAATACAGTACCAACAGCCAATCCTGAACCCATTTTTTGCAGTACCAGCCACGTCAACGAGACAAACCAAAATTGAGCAGCACTCAAAATCATAGTTTGTCCTAACCACAGCCAGCGAAAGTTAGGAAAATATAAAGGCGATCGCAACATACACACTTCACCACAGTAAATTTTTTGGCGTTGCATAAATGCGGGATGAATTGGCGGTTGAAATGATTGAAAATTCGTTCCAAATTGGGCGAAATCATCCCATGATTCAGCAACACCAATTTTTTCTCAAGGCAAAGCTTTAACGGAACACCAAAAAATAAATTATTCCAAATTGACTATTAGTAAGGTGCGTCAGTACGAATAATTTCTCGGTATGTCAGGGGTTTTTCTGACTGACGCACTCTAAATATTGGATATTTTTTTATTTGGAAGTTCCTTAAGCTTGCCCTTACCCTTAAGCAGGTATAGTTAATTTTAGTTAATTGCTTAAAACCATCACGCAAATATGCAGCACTAGATTGACATTGTATTCGCCATACCCAGGCGGCGCATCCAGTGGAAATGTGATGATATACCTGCCCAGATGGATTTATGCTTTTTGTATTTCACCCCAAATTCTTGGCAGGTTTCCTCGACTACCCTAGAAATGGCAGGGTAATTTACATGACAAATGTTCGGAAACAGATGATGTTCAATCTGATAATTAAGTCCGCCCACGAACCAAGTCATCAAATGATTGCAGGGGAAGTTGACAGTAGTTTCAATCTGATGGATTGCCCAGTCGTTTTCTATTATGCCAGTGTCTTCTAGAGGCATAGGAAATGTTGCTTCTTCGACTTCGTGTGCATATAGAAAAACAACATTCAAAACTATACCTAACGTGAATGATGTTACTACATAGCACATCAACACAGTCCATACCGAATGAAACATCAGCGGAAGCCCAAAAGCAAGAGTAAAAAAGACGGCCTTTCCGACTAAAAAGATGGCTAGATTCACACCTTTAGGTCTAGGATAGTGGCGATCGTAGAATTCCTCAAGGAAGAAGCTTTCAAAATCGCTGACAAAATGCCAGTGGATTGGGTACACACCGTACAATAACCAAATGTAATAATGTTGCCAACGATGATGTGGAAGCCATGGCTGGAAAGGAGTTTTCCGAGCCAAAGTACCAAGGTCGAAGTCGGTGTCATAGCCTGTAATATTTACATACTTGTGATGAAGTACAGTATGCCCCCACAGCCAATAATAGGAACTAAAACCAATCAGATCCATAGTCGCGGCCATCAACTTATTCACCCAAGGATAGTTGGAATAAGCATTATGTGATCCATCGTGCTGAATGTTGAACCCAATTCCAGCCATCACCAGTCCTAACAAAATGCTTAAAGATAGAACCACCCACCATGCTTGTGCTAGGAAAACCAAGGACACATACACAACCAAAAAACTCAGAAGTAGGATAGCTGTCTTCAGATACATTTGTGGACAGTCTCGTTCTCGTAGTCCAGTGGTTTGAAAAAGCTCATTAACGCGCCGTGTTAACTCAATCTGAAACCCAGTATTTTTGCCAAATTTCAGCATTTTCGCAGGCTCTTTAGCTCGCTTTGTAGATTCTCGGTATGTTTGTTGATTTTGCATTATATTTCCTTCAAGTGAGAATTTTTATCTCTACATATTAAGTAAGGCTGTGATTTGCGGTAAATTTTCGTTTTGATTGTTACGTATGCATTGTCTATACGTATCTAGAATGCTGTGTGAAATATCTGGATTATCTGCACATAAAGCCTGATGTGCTTCTGGTAATTTATACCAGGGAATAGTAGGACACAAGTGGTGAACATAGTGATAACCTGCATTATGAAAGAAAAAGTTAATGACAGGATTCACATTCGATCTCGCACCTGAGAAAGTATTAAAATGTTCTTGCACCTCGGACAAAAGTGATAAAAACGAGAAACTCCATGATAAAGGCACAAACCAGTAAAGGAGTAAAATGTCCAAATGTCCTGAGAAACTGAATGTGAGAATAACTATTAACCAGAACAAATAAAGTTTGTAATTACTTTTTATACCCTTGAGTAATGAACTAAATTTGAAGGAATCTTGAATTAAGGGATACAATATTGCTTCTAAAAAAAAGTAATATACAGAAAAACCGAGAAAAGGTTTAACGAACAAGATCATAAATACATTTTTATTCGGCTTATTCAATCCTAAAAAATCATAATCTTCAGGTATGTAATCTCCTTTAGCTAAAAGGTACTTATGATGAGGAAAGTGATGAGCCTGATAAGATGAAAGTGTCCTCAAGAAAGGATAGCTATATATAAATTCTAGCTTTTCATGCCATGATTTTTCAGTAAATAAATTATGATGAACTGCTTCATGTACGAACGCTTCTCCAAGAGCAAATTGAAAAACGCCTATTAACCACACAGCAATCAAATAAACAAAGATATTATTTGCCCAAATACTAAGAGCAGCAATTACGAAAATTGATATCCAGTCTTTTAGTAATGCCAAAAATGTCCTCATATTATTACGTTCAACAAAATCAATTGGTTTAATCTGTGCCATATAACAAGTTCCTCTCAGCTTTGTTTCCTTATTGGATAAAGTTTGTTTAGATAATCATGAAAAATCTACAAATGATAAGCCTATAGGGTGTTTGATGCCATAGCCTAAAGCATCAAGAAATCCGATGGTGGTGCGTTAGGACTAATGTTCAGAACGCACCTTACCAGGTAGATTTAAACCAATGTAGAGCAGGTTTTCTGACTACTATTCAGTTAAATTGGCACCAGTTCACACACTTACTTATTCAGCACTACTCAGCACGAAATCTACATATTGATGAGTAAACTGCTTCTCGCATGGTGGACACCAGTGCAAATAAGTATTAATACAGTCTGTATCGATATTCCTGAACATCGTATTAAATTGTTTTTCTAACTCAGGTGATACTACCGATTTCAAGAGTTTCATGCCCTTTTTATTTGTATTACGAACATACTCTTCATACTTATCAACGAAGGTTCTGAGCGGCACAATCTCAACGTGCTGATTCAAATTCTGAAAGTAGCTAATTACATCAGACCAATCTAGAGGTTGTGGATTATAAAAAGTATAGTTGTGTTTTCTCTCACCAGTAGGCAGTAATGATGTAGAAACGATCGCCTTAGCTGCATATTCAACTGACATCAAATCGAAATCAGCATCCATATCAGGTACACAACCTATATGAGAAATGGCGCAGAGGAAATTTTCAAACGCATCTTCATCAATAAAAAAGTCATCGTCTATATTTTCGTAAGCCTTTTCTATCAAGGCAAATAGTTTGCTCAATGGGGTGTTTTTCTGGATATGCTCAACCCGTAGGGTATATAGGTAGCCCAATCGATAGTTGACCCACGGGTATCCCTGTTCTGCAAGGCGTAATACGATTTGCTCTGTCACATACTTGGTTTGTGCATATCCATTGACAAGACCAATGGGGATTGGTTGAGCCACGCAGTCTTCTAGCAAGGACGCAGCACAACTTGACACATTATAAAGAGGCTTCACTTTTCCGGCTAATGCAAAATCTGCAACTTCAATAGTGCCAACAACATTGGTGTTCTTGATGATGTCGTATGGTAGATAGAAGTTATCTACAGCCGCTACATGGTATACGCTATCAATGTTTTGTGCTAATTCTCCATAGCGATCATCATCTAGCCCAAACCGCTTTTTAGACATATCACCAATAATGATTTGTACGCGATTCTCCCATCCTGGTAGGAGCTTGACATCGAACTTTCGCGCCGTTTTTTTGATACGTTGCAAACCTGCTTCTTCATTGGCTGCTCGAACTAAACAAGCAATATTCAAATCAGTGGTGTCGAGCAGTTCTTTTAAAAAATAAGTACCGACAAAACCTGATGCTCCGGTAAGTAAACAAGTCTTGGCGTGATGGCTCACATCAACTTGGTTGTCACGAGGACGAAGCAGGTATTCTAAAGCGTTTTCTATTTCTACATTTAGAGGTTGGCTGTGTGTTAGCCTCACTTTTAGCCCGTCTTCACTAGAGATGGCATGAGCTATATCGTCAATCATCCCCAAGAAGGTATTTGCGTAGAAAAAAGCTTCTGTAGGAATTTGACAACCTAGTTCTCCTTCAAGTGCGCTATGAATTTCAATGATTTTTAAAGAGTCAATTCCATAGAAAAAGATTGACTTCTCTACATCGAAATCAGCCATCCGTACCTGATATTTCTTAGTCAGAATTTGTATGAGACTGGTAAAAACCTTGAGGTGCATTGGCCCCATGGATGTGATACGTTCAAATGTCTTTTCAATGTTCAACATACTCACGTCTCCTTTAGATTGAGTTGTGGATTCTTCTTTAGGCCATCTAGCTAGAGCATCAGGACTGCCTTGGAGAAACTCTTGTTTACACTGTTGTCTACGGATTTTGCCGCTAGATGTTTTCGGGAGCTGCATATGTCCTAAAAACACGAGTTGGCGTAACGGGATCTCAAAATTTTCTCCCAGAGCTAGACAAATAGCTTCAGCCAGTTCTTCCAAATAAGCAGACCGACGCAGATTGATCACACCAGCTTTTGTCAATTCAGCAAAAATTACTAATTCCTCTCCATTCTCACCAGGGACACTAAAGGCGGCGACACAGCTGAAGCGAATATCAGGATGTGCTTGCTCAACACAAATCTCGATGTCTTGAGGATAGTAATTCACACCATTGATAATTATGATGTCTTTAATGCGGCCTGTGATGTATAGTTCGCCTTTCTCGTCAATAAAACCCAGGTCGCCGGTACGAAGGTAAATCCGATCATCATCTGGTAAGGAAACTAGGGTCTTGGCTGTGGCTTCTGGATTGTTGTAATAACCAGCCATGACGTTAGAGCCAGTAGTCCAAATTTCCCCGATATGATTTGGGGGTAATACACAATTTTGCTCAGGATCGACAATATAAATCTTTTGGTCTAGCCAAGGATGACCACAGCTGACAAAAACCTTTGCTTTCGTGCTGTTGATCGCTTCTTGCGCTATGTTGTGCTGACCCAGTGTTGCCCAGTCAACTGACTTAAAAACTGGGTCTTGATCGACATATCCAGAAGATATGTATACTGTTGCCTCGGCCATGCCATAGGCAGGAAGGAACATATGAGGCTTGAATCCGTTTTCTGCAAACTTTTCGCAGAAGTCTGATATGGTTTGTGGATTGATGGGTTCAGCAGCGTTAATTGCCATCCGCAGCGAGGATAGATCGAGGGTCTTTTGCTCGCTAGGCTGAATTTTATCAACACATAGTTGATAGGCGAAGTTGGGTGCGCCTGTATATCCGGCACGGTATTTAGTAATGGCACGTAGCCATTGTATTGGTTGGGAAGTAAAGGTTGCTGGGGCGAGTAGTACGCAATGACCACCACTGTAGAGGCTGTGCAAAAGATGAGCGACTAAACCCAGGTCGTGATAGTGTGGCAACCAAGACACTGAGGTAGAATCGGCATTGGCGTGACTCATAGCCACAATCATCTCTAGGTTATTAAGACAATTTGTATGAGTAATCATCACACCTTTCGGTAGTGAGGTCGAACCAGAAGTGAACTGCAAAAATGCGATCGCCGAGCCATCAATCTCTGGCAGAGGTAACTTCTGAGAGTTCGCTGCCTCTCTAGTCATGTCTGTTGATACATAAATCAAATCCTTGGGCCAGTTTTCTTCTTTGCTTAAGACATCCTGAAAAGCTTGTTGATGGCTAGTAGGAAGCAGTACTGCTGAGGCTTCTGTGGCAACAACAATATCTGCAATTTTCTTGTTGGAACGATTGCGTTTTGGGATATGGACAGGTGCAGGCAACACCCCAGCATAAAGGCATCCGAAGAATGCAACTATAAATTCGATTCCAGGTGGATAAAGCAAAATCGCATTCTGCGATCGCAGTCCCTGGGATAACAATCCTTGGGCTATATCAATAGCCTGGGAGTACATATCTTTGTAGGTAATATAGCTATCCTCTGCACCATGAGGATCGAGCATTGTATAAGCCCTACGGTCAGGCTGTACCTCAGCCCAGTAAGTAAGAACCTCAGCCAAGTTATTAAAGCCTTGAGACTTGATCATCTAATAAAGTCCTCAATCAAATTTGTTGGATATTGCAGAAGTCAGACCTTGACGAAATGACAACCTTGTTAAGCACAAATCCTGAAGAATTATGGCGCAAGGGTATAAAGGTGTTAGGGAAAGAACTATTTAATATATCAACAAGCCAATTGAACGCACAGTTTCACCTACACTGCTACACATTCAACCCAATCTTCAAAAGGGTTTCGGTTTATCTTAGTGCCATCCCTCCATGAACTGGTATCACTTATTGCCAGAATTTATAGACAAATTAATCTTCGTTAAAAAATCGCGTGGATTTCTTAACGCCCATAGTATGAACAGCCCTCTTGTGTTTGGGCTTCTTAGCAATAGCTCAAGCAAATTTTGTTTGCTAGCTCGCAGAGGGAAATTTAATTATTATCCCACCAGGTGTAATCTCTGTTCTTCGTGTATCCAAAGATAAAGCAGACTCTAGTAATACTGATTACACAGATGTCAATCATGATTGGTTGAGAAGGTGGAAATATTATTTATAGGCAGTTGCCCTATGTACAGCTGAATATTTGATTTTACGAAATATCGAACCGTAGCAATAACCTCCATCCTCCAGATAAGGTGAAGTGGAAATACTATTTACAGATAGTTACCGCTATGTACGGCTAAATATTTGATTTTGGGAAATGTTTAATTTTAGCAACAGCCTCCATCTTACAGATACTGGTTTTGTTTTTACCCGACACTGAAAACTGGCTGACACAGAACTTTTAACCAAACTAACTGTCTATGAACTCAACTTACTAAGTTCCACAAAGCTCTTTGTTCACTATCACTACCTAGTATTAGAGTTAAATAAATTAATCACTTTAAAGGCAGTGATATTTAGATAACTGTCAAACTATTAGTACGTCCGTTTCCTAGCACTAGAAAAGCAGTAGTCTGCTTTTGGCTAGAAGCTATAGTAGCATGCGAGCTTTAGTAAAACAATACAATGAGATGATGTTAGCAATTGGTTAACTTGATGTAGCTTTTGAAGTACATCCTAAGAAAGGATAATACTTAAAAGTAAAAATTTAACTAAGCAAAATTTATTTTTAGGTTAACTTTCGATAAACAAGGCAAGGGGCAAAGCACAATCGAGCGATTGCCCCTACACAGTAGCGATCATCAGTCGCATATCGTCTTATATCATTTCACTGTGAAATGGTATTAGTTTATCTTCTGGCTTTTGCTTCTATACCAGACCATGCCAGTTTCTGCAATACAACTATTTAAGGTTGCTCAGGCCAGCACAGGTTCAATCTGGAAAATAGGTTGAACATTCAGTTCTGCGCGCCATACAGCAACTGGTTTTTCCCAGGCTTCTTCCCATTTTTGAGCAATCAGTGGTTTAGCTGTTTGCCCCATTTCCCATCCCTTGGCGATCGCACCTAGAAGTAGAGATAGTTCCTCTGGTTGTAGCAACGTGGTAGCGATCAAGCTATTAGCGATGAGCATACTTGCAAGCGGTAGCTGAAACTGCGCTAGGTAGAAAGCTTGCAAACCAATTTCACCGATTTCACTAGTGTCGAATCCGGTAATAATGTGCCAAATGTCGTGGGTTTGGTACCAACGATTTTCTACATAACTAGTATCTGAATCAATTTTGACTTTCGCCGCTAGTGTATGGAAACCTGCCTGTTTCAAGCTGCTGGCGTAGGTATAGCCCAGGGAATCTTGAGGATATTGCAACAAGGCTTTGAGATCGTGGGGAGGAGCTATATAGCGTTCAGCAATAATTGCAGCGACTTCTGGCTTGGCTTTCATCTTCTCAACAGCAAGCTCGAAGGCACGATTGTCAACTAGGCTAGTACTCAGCTCCTCAATTAAATCCAGATTTCCTCTGTCATCAAGAAGTACTTTTAAGAATGCTTTTGTAGTTTTGAAGATACGAAAGAAGTTTTTGGCACTCGTCCATATTGAGCTACTGGCTTGTGGTTCTGCGCCGCGATAACTTGTGAACGGTAAATACTGGTAATTCATAAACTCCATAGGATTACCTTTAGTGAGTGGAAGTATCGTAATATATGAACGTTGTTCATATATTTATAATATGAACGTTGTTCATTTTTTGCAAGGGTAATTTTTAATAGTGACAGATAATTTTCCAAAGCCTGTAAACACGCGACGACAACCAAAGCAAGCACGCAGCCAAGAGCGTGTCCGCGACATCCTTGGTGTTGCCGAGCAGTTATTTATCGAATTGGGTTACGATCAAACTACAACAAGAGCGATCGCAGCTCGTGCTGACATTCCGGTGGGGTCGCTCTATCAGTTTTTCCCTGATAAAAAAGCGATCCTCAAAGCTTGGGCAAATCATTACTTTGAGCAAGAATATCAACTATTTGTACAACTTCACTCCGAACTAGCCGAAGCGCCAATCGAAGTCTATGTCGATCGCATGGTCGGCGCTTTTGACCAGTTTGCGACCGATCATCCTGGCTATCGAGCTGTACTAGAACAATTGATCGATTTGATGATAGCAGCCGATATTAGTACTTTAGATAATTACGACTCACAAATTCTCAAAGAACTTGCTCATTTTCTGAAACAGCGAAACCCCTCTTTGAATATTGGCAAGTGCGAATTAATTGCCACAACTATTGTGAAAGTTGTCAACGAGCTGCTATGGCTCTCTCTTACCCGCGCTCAAGTCTTTCGTGAACAAATCTTAGCAGAGACGAAAACACTGGTTACTGCATACTTACAAACTTACCAAATTTAACACAGAAATAATATGATGTCCGGCAAATCACCCTGAATATGTCATTGCGAGTGGAACGAAGTCAAACGACGCAATCGCAAAGTTTTTGGGATTGCTTCCCTTCGGTCGCAATGACGGTTATTTAAACGGACATGATATAAGGCATTGCTGAATATGAGGATGAAAATTAAAAATTTAATCTCTCAAACTCTTATTCTCCGCGCCTCTGCGTCCACCGAAGTTTGCTCAACGGGGCGAACCCCGCACCGGAACTTCTCTCTGCGTGAGGCAAAAATCATCCTACTAATCAGCAACGCCAGAAATAAAATTGATACCAATTTCAATACCTTCGCCAAAATAAGAGGTTAAAAAAATTTTGGCAAAAATGGCAAAATAACCGATACATAAGCGTTGAGCTTACAAGGTATGTTTTCCGCTCAAACCCTTGATACTGCGGTAGTATGTCAAAAAAAGCCTTGTGACAAATCGGGAAGGAATTTTTAGGACTTATTGTTTTTGCCAAACCCTAGAGACAAGGACGTTAATACATGAACTTACCCTCGTAAATTGGCTTTCAATAATATTTGCGGTGTTGCATAGCAAGCGGCATAATATTGCTAATTTTGCGAGATGCATCTGTTATATTTCTGGGGCAGGCTATCCGGCCTACCCCACAAGAATCATCCGCTAATTCAGCAACGGCATATTTATTTGCTAAACTGTTCCGCATTTAAACTGTATAACCTAAATTAGGTTAACTCTTGTGGAGTGGGCAGGGATGCCGACTCCAACATTTAATTTAGGTGCGTTTTAGGTTATATATGGATCAACCGTAGGGGGGTAAAAATGTACGTCCCTACTGTCGCCTTCTTTTCTAACTCAGTATTTTGTTTGACCCCTGGCTTATTTGAGAAGTCGGGGATCTATAGTTTTTAATTTATTTATGGCCAAAAAAATTTCTTCTCAGAAGAATTGCCACCTTGCTGCTCGTTTTCATCATAACTCTTGCCAAAAATCTTCTCAATCCATAAGTAAGGAATTGGCAACAAAAACCAGACATATTCCCACCAAGCTTGATCTATAATAGCAACTCCTATCGTCAATAACGAAAAAATAGGCTCTATCAAGATTCTCCATCGCGTCAAGATGATAGTTGCACTGCTTATTTCATCAGTAATGAGTCGGTGTTTGTGAGACGCATAAGTCCAGTTCAAAAATGAGATTAGCCCAATGAACGTAGTGTTGATGCTGAAGCATATTTTGACGAGGGCATTTTCTGGAAAATAAATGATTAAAGTATCAGAATAAGGAATCAAAAACATTCCCATCAGATAGAGTAGATAGAGTGAGATATGAATAGTATCTGATTTTTTGTAATACTTGAATTGCTTGATATGCTCTACCCAATAAAAACCTACAATCATAAATGCGATCGCATAACTAGTAAGTGGTTTAATTTGAGCGAATAAAAATGTGATAACTTGTGAGTTTGTAGGCTGCTGAAGCTTATCTGGAAAATCTAGAGCTAAGAAGCACTCCGCCATTGCCAGAGCGAAGATTATATCTGCTACTCTCCGAAGATGAGCAATAGGTTCTTTCTGCTCAGAATTATTGTCTTGAGTTTCATTCATTGAAGTATTCTCTTGGTTCTAACCATCCCTTGGCTTCTTGATGCTCCTGGTGTGGTTTATTTCATAAGATTGCTTCGGCGTGAAAGCTATGTTAATTAAGCATTATACTCTTTTTTATTCTTCAGTTTTGTTTAAGTTTCCTTAGAACAAAGGATACTAGAATGGTGAGTTTTCGGTGAATATTCCAGTGTTTATTGAGCAAGCAAAGATTCATTCGTCGTCAAAAAAGGCACAAAAATGAACTAAAACTTGAGAAACATGATCATGTTTACATTGTGCGGACAAAGGTAACAGTTACTAGGTTTTAATACAATTAAGAATCTGGGAATTTTTTAAAAGCTAGGCTGACATTGTGACCACCAAAACCAAAGGAATTAGAAATAGCTAAGTCTACCTTTTGTTTTCGACTTTGGTGTGGAACATAATCCAAATCACATTGTGGATCGGGAGAATCTAAATTGATAGTAGGAGGAATTTCATCTTTTGCAACTGTCAATACTGTGGCGACTGCTTCAATACCTCCAGAACCGCCCAAAAGGTGACCAGTCATGGATTTTGTTGAACTAATACCAATATTATAAGCGTGTTGCCCTAATGCTTTTTTGATTGCTAAGGTTTCATTGACATCATTGGCAAACGTACTAGTACCATGAGCATTTATGTAACTGACTTGATTCACAGACGAACCAGCATCTTTGATTACTAATTCCATAGCCTTAGCAGCTCCTATACCTCCAAGAATAGGAGATGTCATGTGGTAAGCATCACAGGTCATCCCATAGCCAATGATTTCTGCATAGATGTTAGCTCCACGGCTTTTGGCGTGTTCTAGTTCTTCTAGCAACAGAATCCCAGCTCCTTCCCCCATGACAAACCCATCGCGGTCATAGTTAAAAGGACGAGAAGCGTAAGTTGGTTCTTCGTTACGAGTTGATAGAGCCTTGGCAGCAGCAAATCCAGCAACTAATAAAGGGGTAATGGGTGCTTCTGTACCACCACAGATCATAGCTTGAGCATAACCCTGTTGAATTAAACGAAAAGCCTCTCCTATAGCATTCGCCCCTGCAGCACAGGCGGTGACTGTACAAGAGTTAGGTCCTTTTGCTCCTGTATGAATTGCTACTAATCCAGCAGCCATATTAGCAATAAACATTGGTATCAAAAAAGGACTGCATCGGTCGGGGCCTTTGGTTAGGTAAATTTCTTGTTGTTTTTCAAAAACATTCATGCCTCCACAACCATTACCGATGATTACCCCAACTAAAGGGGCATTTAATTCACTGATGGTAAACTTGGCATCTGTGATCGCTTGCAGGCTAGCACAGACTGCAAAGTGAGCATAGCGATCCATACGTTTGACTTCCTTGCGCTCTAAATAATCACATGGATCAAAGCCTTTGACCTCTGCTGCAATCTGACAGTCGTGTTTTGAGGCATCAAAACACCTAATAGGTGCAACGCCACTACGGCCTTGCACTAGCCCCTGCCAATAGTCTGCTACCGTGTTTCCTATGGGGGTAATTGCTCCTAAACCTGTAATTACTACACGCTTTAACTGCAAATTTTCCATCATCAAGTCTTATTTATACGTTGTTGCAAATCTCATCAAGTAGGCAGAAAAATAACTGAAGTAAGAGCATGAACTCAAATTTGCACTTGTGAGTTTAGTAGTTTTTTGGTTTTAGTACTTTTCACCTTTTGTTAACTGCTTGTAAAAGCTACCAAAAATGAACCTATCATAATTTAATCGAAAGATAATTTATTTTTTTATTAACGTAAGGTTAAATTTGAGGATACAAAATTATTTAGTAAATAACTACTATATATGCTAAATTGAATAGTGTTTTTTATTGCATCCAAGATTACGTCACTAGAGAGATTAGAACCTGAAATAGAAGTGATTAAACTATCTGTAACCTTGGTTTTACATGGTGATCGCGTAGCTCAAATATTAGTCAGTCTACGACGCTTTTTCCTGTTATTCCTCATGAGAGTGATGAAAGAGCAATAATTATATGATTCAGGTTCTTAGAGGATGTTTGGAAAGTATTAAAGGAATCTATTAAGCGAGTCTTCTCAGCATTAACCGAATCATTGCAATTTGCACAAATGTTTCATGCGTTTGCGGTAAAATTTCGTAGTCGGGACTTAAACGACGACACCAATTAAACCAACCAAAACTACGCTCAACAACCCAACGTTTTGGCAGCAGAACAAAGCCTTTAGCATCAACGGGACGGCGTACAACCTCCAGAATCCAACGGTAAGTGTCCATGACCCATTTCATAAACCCCTCACCTTGGTATCCAGCATCAACCCAAATACAAACTAACCGTGTTAGGCGAGCGCTAATTCTGTTCTTTGCTTGCGTGAATAATTTTCTCGCTCCGGCTTGATCTGATTCATAAGCCGAGGTAACTACAACCATTAAAACCAATCCAAGCGTGTCAACAAGGAAATGCCGTTTACGTCCCTTAACCAGTTTTCCCGAATCAAAACCGACGGCTTGCGATACCATTGTTCCATTTTCTACAGATTGACAATCAACGGTTGCAGCAGTTGGGTTTGGTTCTCGCTCTTCTAGGACACGTACCCATTGTTGAAGTTTATGGTTCATCACCTCCCATGTACCATCTATACGCCATTTTCGGAAGTAATAGTAGACCGTTTGCCCTGAAGGGGAAGTCATGTGGCAACATACGCCATGCACAACCTGCACAAAGAATATAAAAGATGGCACTAATCACCGCACGTAGGTCAACGCAACGGGGACGACACCCTGGATTTTCCGGAGGGATAAGCACCGATAACAATTCCCATTGTTCATCTGTCAAGTCCGTTGGGTATGATTTAGACATGGCTCAAGTAACGCTGTCGCATTTTTATCTACTGACAGAATATCGTTACTTGAGCTTTTTTTGACTTTCCAAACATCCTCTTAGAGGGTGTTTAATTGGCAATACTTTAGATTCTTCTAATTTCTTGTGTCAAACCTGATTGAGATGCTTTTACCCTGCCTGCGTAAGTCCTGTTACTGTTAGCCCAACTAGATGATCTGCGACAGATAAATACTCCACAGGGCATTGAAGTCGAGATGTGGGATGTGAAACGGTTTACCGTGAGGTACAAGCTTATATCCTCAACAAATTTTCTTTAGTTTGATAGTATAAGCTTCTTTGAATAACAGTTAAACCAACGATCCCAGTAATCTTCTTTATTAGTTAATTTCGCTAAAACGCGGTTGTAGTTGGCAAACCAACCTTCCCAATAATCGCTAGGTTGTTTAACGCAACCATCGCAGGTGGGACAACCAGCTTTACATTGAGGTACTGTATAAAAACTACCGACGCAGTTTGTGCAAAGTTCGGGATCAATCCAGCGGTTACCATCAACTATTTTGATTGCACCAGTTGGACATACAGACAGACACAGATCGCAGGAAATACATTGGCTAGTGATTTTGTAAGCCATGACTATTCTCCTTTCTGGGGGTTGGGGATTGGGCGTTGGGTACTGGGTATTGGGTACTGGGTACTGGGTACTGGGTATTGGGTACTGGGTATTGGTGATTGGGAAAACTCTTCCCATTTCCTAATCCCTAATTCCTAGTCCCTAGTCCCCAATCCCTAACCCCTAGTCCCCAGTCCCTATTTCCCTAGTCCTTCGACATATTGCTCGTAAAATTCCAAAGCAACCTTCTCAATGACGTCGTAAGCTTCAACAGTCTGTATGCCAGCTTTGTGCAATTCTTCTTTGGGACAGTTTCCAATTTTGGAGACTAAAACCGCTTTGCAATCTGCGATCGCTTTAATAATGTAGTCTAGAGTGGCTTCTTCTCCAAACCCACCTTGGCAATAATGGTCAATTTTACGATGACTGATAAAGCGAACTTCACTACCATCCACTTCGTAAATCTGGAATTCTTTCGCATGACCGAAGTGCTGGTTAACTAATCCACTACCTTTGGTTGCTACTGCAACGAGGATTTTGGGATTGTTAGCAAATTTCTTGCCAGCTAGCGCCTTGTCTTTGGCTGCTTTAAGTTCTTCTTTAAATTTCTCAATACCTTCGTGAACTTCTTGGCGTTGTTCCAGGTTATATTCTGGAGCCATTTCTAAGAATTTATCTTTGGTAAATTCTTGGCTGCGGTCTTCTCCTAATAATCCTACAGCATCGGCTCGGCATTGACGACAGTGACGCATCATCTTCATGTTGCCGGCGCAATTGTCTTGAACTTCTTTGAGTTCTTTGGTAGTAGGGCCGCGCTGACCGGTTAAGCCGAAGTGTGTGCCGTGTTCTGGTGCAGAAATCAACGGCATGATGTTGTGCAGGAATGCGCCGTTTTCACGAATAAATTTATTCACTTCCACCAAGTGCTGGTCATTAATCCCCGGAATCATTACCGAGTTGACTTTGCACAAGATGTCGGCTTCTTTGAGGGCTTGCAATCCTTCCATCTGCTTTTCGAGCAGAATCTTAGCTCCCTCAACGCCTCTGTAACGTTTACGCTTATAGTGAACCCAAGAATAAATCTGTGCGCCGATTTCTGGGTCTATGGTGTTAAGGGTAACAGTAACGTGATCTATATTTAATTGTTTGATGCGATCAACGTATTCGGTTAGCATCAAACCATTGGTTGATAGGCAAAGCTTAATATCTGGTGCTTTGTCTGCAATCAACTCAAAGGTGCGGAAAGTCTTTTCTGGGTTCGCCAGTGGATCACCAGGGCCTGCAATTCCCAAAACTGTCATCTGGGGAATCTTACCTGCAATCACCAAAACTTTGTGCGCGGCTTCTTCTGGAGTTAGCAACTCGCTAACCACACCAGGGCGACTTTCATTAGCGCAGTCAAATTTGCGGTTGCAGTAGTTGCATTGAATGTTACAGGCTGGTGCAACTGCAACGTGCATTCTAGCGTAGTGATGATGGGCGTCTTCACTATAACAAGGATGCTTGGCAATGCGTTCTTTGAGCTTTTCGTCCATTTCCACGGTGGCGCTGCTATCGCATCCGCAACCACCTGATTTTGCTTGGGTAGTTGTCGGTTCCTGATTGGAGGAGGTGAGGAGTCCTGTAGCCGGTAGTGTCATTGAATTTCGCAAAATGTCGGTGGACTGGATGCCACTGTGAGAGATGCCGTTGCTACTCTTTATGCCTAGAAATTGAAGCCGCGACTGTAATCACATTGCCCGCAAGGGTTTACTCGTTTGCGCTAGCATAGACGCTGATTAAAGCGATCGCTCGCAGAGTAGGCAGGCTATACAATCCTTGATTCTCGGCTGGTGTGTGTCAACGTTTGGGTCGTGGGTAGAGTTTGTGCGTACAGCCGCGACTTCTATTCATAGAGGCATGGTGCTATCTCATCCCTCCAGTCACTCTTCGCTTTTGCTTAGAAGCGTTAAGTGATTGGCGATAAAAGATTTATATCAGCCGTCTCTCACTCCGGCAGTATGTCTATGTAGGATAGAATTTATTGGATTTATTAAGCTTGTACTCAAATCCTCAAACCCTTGTTTATCAGTTATTTCAAGAATTAAAAAATTTTATTTCGGGTAGAGGTACGAGTATTTTCCTATTGGGGTACGAGTATTTCTGGAGTGGGGTACAGGATTTCTTTGTACTCAGCGAATACTCAATACCAGCAAGGGTTTGAGCGCTATTTCAAATTCTTTGTGGGCGTTTTTGGCTGTACTCAAATTTCCCCCAAACCTCACCCAAAGCCAGCATTTACAGGGGATTGAGGGGGGAAAAACTGGAGTAGCACGACGTAGCCTACTCCAGATACGTGCGAAATTCAATTCTGTATCCAACATATCATTTTTTTTTAGGGAAAAATGTAATTCATATTTTCTTAAGTTTTTAGCTAATAATGATATTAACTATCGCATATAACTTTTATATAGCAAGGGTTCCAAGCTTATGAAAAGAGCAAGGCTAATGAAAATTTCTGGCAAAACTTAATTTTTCTATATAAAATTAAAATAAAATTCGCCTTCAAATAGCAGCAGAATTTACAGATTAGATAAACAGTTATTTGAAGCACAAATTGCAGGCGATCGCTAAACTGAGATTAAAGGCAAAAACTATGAAAGCAGCCCTTATGCGAGGCTATGGAGCCACTGATGTTTTGCATTACGAAGATTGGCAGCAACCGCAAATTAAACCCGATCAATTACTAGTGAAAGTCCACGCCAGTAGCGTTAATCCCGTTGATTGGAAAATCCGCCAGGGAATGTTGAGTGTGCTTACAGGTATCAGCTTCCCGATGATTTTGGGCTTTGATGTGGCGGGAGAAGTGGTTTCTGTAGGTTCGCAAGTTACCCGTTTTCAACCAGGAGATGCCATTTATGGCAGCACTAGCTTCCCTGGCGGTGCTTACGCGGAATTTGCCGCCATTCCCGAAAATTTGGCAGTGCCCAAACCAACGAATTTGAGCTATGAAGAAGCAGCCACAGTACCCTTAGCTGCACTAACAGCGCTGCAAGCTTTACGCGATCTGGGTAATATTCAAGCTGGACAGACAGTTTTGATTAATGGTGCTGCGGGTGGGGTGGGTATATTTGCAGTGCAAATTGCCAAAGCCTTGGGAACAGAGGTGACGGGTGTTTGCAGTACCAAAAATTTGGAGTTTGTTAAATCTCTGGGAGCAAACCGCGTTATTGACTACACGCAACAAGACTTCACCACAGAGGCGATAAAGTACGACATCGTTTTTGATACAGTGGCCAAGCGTTCGTTTTCTATGTGTCAAAAAGTTCTAAAGCCAAATGGGGTTTATGTGACAACTTTACCTACCCCTGAAGTGTTGGTGCAGAGTGTCTTGACAGCATTCTTGCCTGGTCAAAAAGCTAAATTAGTTGTGGAAAAGCCTAATACTCAAGATTTAGTTTATTTAAAAGATTTGATTGAGGCGGGTAGAGTTCGCACTGTGATTGACCGCACCTATCCACTACCAGAACTAGCACAGGCTCATGCGTATAGCGAAAGTGAGCGGGCTGTGGGGAAAATTGCGATCGCTGTTACTAGTTGATGTGTAATTTTTTATCTCATGCAGAAGAGAGCGCAGAAATAGGATTTTTACAAAAAGTTTAGGGATTTGAAGTCTAATCACAGAAAAATTATTGGTGTTTGTCTGTGGTTTGTTTTTATTCTATGGAGGTTTGTATATGAAGCCAAATTTTGAGTTTTGGATGGCGAAGCATTAACTCTAACAGCAATTACAAATTATCTGTGTCAATTCCCTTTTCTTTGAGTTTAGCTAACAATTCTTGATAGCGATCGCGCTCTTTTTCCAATTCTTGTAAAGCCGCTTCCTTCGCTTGACGTTCCTGTTCTCGTAAAGAGTCAATTTCTACAGGTGACAAAAACTTTTGTCCGGTAGGAGAAACAATTTCCAGAGTATCAGGTGTTAGTTGAAAACGTATTCCCAAACGCGGACTTACCCAGCCATTCATCTCTTCGATAACTTCAAAACTCTCCTCAGAACGAAGCAAGCCATTTAAATCGTTCTTATCCGGATCGTAAATATAATATTCTTCTACACCGTAACGTTGATAAAACTGCAATTTTTTGGTCATTTCTTTGAGGGTGTTACCTGGCGATAGTATTTCAAATACTACCTGTGGGGGTATATTATCTTCATCCCACTGTAAATAGGAACCCCGTTTTCCTTTTGGTCTACCAAAGACTACCATTGTATCCGGTGCTTGTTTAATATTAGGGTTTCCTTGAACTGGATACCAAAACAAATCTCCGGCGATAAATACATCAGCTTGCGATGCAAATAAAATTTCTAAATTTTCTTTAATTTTGACAATCCATGCAAATTGTTCTGTATTATCTGCCATTGGCTGTCCGTCGCTTTCCGGGTAGATGACTTCGATGGTGTTTTCTGGTGTGACTTGTTGTACCACTACTGCACCTCCAAGTATGGGGTTTTGCTGTTATTTATAGTTTAGACAAGGTTGGATGCGTAAGCGCAAAGCGGTTCGGCAGTCCGCCCTTGCGGGTTCCCCGACTTGTTCGCTGAAAGCATTCCCGCAGGGTAGCAACTGCCGAACCCGTTCGTCGAAGACGTTCCCGAAGGGTAGGGCTTGTCACCAGACATCGCTCTTGTGCATTTTATTCCTGCGATGCCTACGGCTGGCTACGCCCACGCGTTTGCTGTGCTACTTGCTGTACTTGTGCAATGTCCAAATCCAACGCCTGTGCTATCTGTTCCACAGTTAAACCCAGTGCTAAAAACTTAGGTACAGCTTCTAATTTTGCTTCCAAACGACCTTTCTGTTCACCTTCTTCTCTAGCTTCTTGATAAACTCGTGTTTGCTTCAATTCACTTAAACCAAACATTGCTTCTATCTCCTTTTGACTCATTTTCGGAAATTTATAAACTAGGATTGTCTCTATTAATTCTAGTAATTGTTTTTGTGGGAGTTGCAAATTTACGGCTTGCTGGGTACGGTTGATTAATTCCCTGGCGGTGCTAATGGCTGTATCTTCCTCTTCAACCACTAATTTTATCGTAGCAATGCCTAGCGGTAGTGATGCAGTTTCGCCTAATTCATCTAAGTAAATTAGACTGATCCGCTGACTTTGAAAGAATTCTAAGAAATCTTCTTTATCAGCTATATCTATATCTCTACTAGGATAAATCACCACTCCCCGCCAAGGATTTTTACGTTGATTCTGGCGTAAGTATAAACAAATTTCCGATACCAGGCGCAAGTAAATATCAGAGTCTGGCTGAAATTGGACTTCTACAAAATAAATCGGGCTTTCTTCATCTTGGGTGGGCAGAAATACACCGTCGATTCTAAAAGCAGTTTGTTTGATTTCAACTGAAGCAAATTGATATATGTTAGCGGTTTCGGGAGGGTTGCCAATTAGTTGAAAGAAGATGCTGGGGAATTCTTGAAATAGGCGATAAAATATGCTGTCGGTTTTCACTCTGGATGTTGTTGTAGCATAGTTTTTAGCTGTAGCGATTTTATCATTGCAGTAACTGTTATTTACTTGCTCTTGTAACGTATTACAAATTACGAATTCGAGTTGTGTGCGATCGCGGCAATTATTCCGGTGTAAACCGAGATTGTTTAACACTGTAAGGCTTAATATTATTTATGTCACAATTGAGGAAAAGAATATATATAAAACTCATATTTGATTTTTGAACAAAATTCAGTACACCTTTATTCCTTCTTCCCAGTCCCCAGTCCCCAATCCCCAGTCCCTTACCTCTACGAGTGATTCAGAAATCAAATCGGATTGCTATATCCTACAACCCGGCAACCACTTATGTGTGTGATTATTTGCCAGTACTTGTCCAATTTCTACCGGGAAATTCAGCTATTCCGTTTTAGTGACATAACTGGCAATGTGTTTATTTTGGCAGGTGATGAACTGCAAATTCTTGTATTTCGTGATGGAACTTGGAGATTTGTCAATGAAACCTAATTTTGCTCAAATGTCCACCAAAGAATTGAGAGCATATGTGCTTGCTCATCGGGAAGATATAGAAGCGTTGGAAATTCTATTTAGTCGGCGTACTCCCGACTCAGAAGCAATTATATATCCGTCGATGTTTACTGAAAATGGTCAACCTATAGAAGAGAATATTGGGATAATTGAAGAAGCGATAACTTCGTTCAGCTTCGCTAACGCTCAAAGAGTCCAGCAAGAGAAGAATAATCAGGATTAATAGTCCTGTATTGTTGGTAAATTTTACTTGTTACCTGTGCGTAGACGCATAGCGGCTTGTCGTTAGACATCGCTCAACATAGATCCAGATCATCTTGATTAATCCTAATTACTATAATTTTTCCCTTTTGCGAAAATATTACTGATTTTGTTAACAACTCGGCAATCTGGTTATTTCTCAAGTTGTTTAATGCGGTTTAGAGCATCTTGATAGGCACTTTCTTTTCCTTGTTGCTTATACAAATCGGCAGATTTACGAAAATCTACAATTGCTGCTTGCTTATCTCCTAAAGCAGAACGAGCATTACCCCTGTTGTAGTAAGCATTTGCATAGTTGGGATTGATTTTGATGGCAGAGTTGTAATCTACAATTGCAGCTTGATTATCTCCTAAATTAGAGCGAGCTAAACCCCGGTTGTAGTAAGCAAGTTCATAGTTGGGATTGATTTTGATGGCAGAGTTGTAATCTACAATTGCAGCTTGATTATCTCCTAAATCAGAGCGAGCAATACCCCGGTTGTTGTAAGCATTTGCATAGTAGGGATTGATTTTGATGGCTTGGGTGTAGTCTTCAATTGCTGCTTGGTTATCTCCTAAATCAGAGCGAGCAATACCCCGGTTGTAGTAAGCAAGTGCATAGTTGGAATTAATTTTGATGGCTTGGGTATAGTCTTCAATTGCTGCTTGGTTATCTCCTAAATCAGAGCGAGCTAAACCCCGGTTGTTGTAAGCAAGTGCATAGTTGGGATTAATTTTAATGGCTTGGGTGTAGTCTTCAATTGCTGCTTGCTTATCTCCTAAATCAGAGCGAACAATACCCCGGTTGTAGTAAGCAAGTGCATAGTTGGGATTGATTTTGATGGCAGAGTTGTAATCTTCAATTGCTGCTTGCTTATCTCCTAAATCAGAGCGAGCTAAACCTCGTCCGATGTAAGCATTTGCATAGTTAGGATTGATTTTGATGGCAGAGTTGTAATCTTCAATTGCACCGCGAAAATCTTTGTTGTTGTATTTTTCTAATCCTTCCTTATAGTAAGTATTAGCACTTTTCTGTTCTATTCTTACTGGATTTGTCAGTCCTAGCAAATAAAAAGTACCAGCACCCATCAATACAATTAATGGAATAACAACAAGATATATAGGAATAGAATTTTTTTGGCGGGGTGGTGGCGGTGGTGGCGGTGGTAGCGGTGGATTTAAATCTTGTAAAACTTCCTCAGCCGACTGATAACGCTGCTGGTATTGTTCTTGCAACAACTTATCCAGCACACGCCCCAAATTCTGACTCACGCTTTGCTGTAAATGCTGTCTCCAATTAGCAACCCAGCCATAACCTTGTCGTTTCCACAACTCCCAAGGGGGAATTCCACTCAATAGGTGAAAGCAAGTTGCACCCACACTATATAAATCACTTGCTGGGTAAGCTTCACCACCCTGCATCTGTTCCAGTGGCGCATACCCAAAAGAACCGATGGTGGTTCCTGGTTGAGTCATCACCGTTGCTGTCAGTTGCTTGGATGCACCAAAGTCAATCAGCACCAATTTACCATCACCGCGACGAATGATATTTTCTGGTTTGATATCGCGGTGAATGACTTTGTGTTGATGAACTGTTTTGAGAATATCTAACAAATCAAGCAATAATTCTCTGAGTTTTTGCTCGTTGAAAGTTCCCTGCTGTTGTAATTCAGCCAATAAATTCTGTCCGTTGATAAATTGCTGCACTAAATACAGACGATTATCTTGCTCAAAATACGCCAACAGTGTAGGTATTTGTGGATGTTCTCCTAACTGTTGCAGTCGCCTTGCTTCTTGATCAAATAGTTCTGTTGCTTTATTTAATGCGCCAGTTCCCTGGACTTGCGGTGCAAATTGCTTGATGACACAATGCTCATTTAGTTTGTCTGTATCTTCTGCCAAATAAGTTTTACCAAATCCCCCACCACCTAATGATTTAATTGGGCGATAGCGGTTTCTTAGCACTACTAGTCCTGTACCGCAGTTAGAGCAAAACATTGTGCCATCAGGGTTTGGCGGGTTCTGGCAAGCTGGATTTAGGCAGCAAGTCATAACTGTGCTTTTATGGGCAAGTGTATTTATTATCCCTCAACCGCAACCAACTCCCGATAAAACCCGCAAAATATTAGATAATTGCCAGATGTTTTGAGCAATTAGAACAAAATCCTCGGTTTCACCCTAATATTAAGCCTCTCAAAGGTGACTTGGTAGGCTACTACCGTTGTTGCATCGGGGACTATCGAGTAATTTATCAAGTCGATGATGAAACAAACTAGGTCATTGTAAATACTATTGCTCATCGACGAGATGTTTATGAATAAAGATGAATGACTAAGGTTCGCGTCTAAAGTATTTTATTACTGAAAATTACGAGAAAATGTGCGATCGCATCCTCATTCTGGGCATTTTATACGTAGCAAATATTGCTACTTAACCCTAGAATTAACACAGTAATAATACGATGGCGTATCAAAACATCACAGGCTCCCTTTCACCAAAAGATATCCAAGAAATTAAAGCCGCGCTACAGACTATCCAAAGAAAGTTACCCTTTTTAATCACTCTCAGCAACGAAGAACGGCGTAGCTTAGTAAAAATGGGTGATAAAAGTCTCGCCTTTGTGAACAATAGCATTACCGTTGCTCAGTCGAACCGTGAAATTCTCCCAGCTAGCTTTAAGGTTGAGGAACTTGTCCGGGATTATCAATTAGCCACCGCACTCACCGAAGTTTTAATCTCAATGCGCCAAATTACTGAACAAGTAGATGATACTCTACTGGCAGTTGGTAGCGAAGCTATGACCAGCAGTTTGACCGTTTATGACTATGTAAAGACGGCTGCAAAAAAAACTCCAGGTCTAAAAACTGTCGCTGAACAATTAGGTGAACGCTTTAAAGCTATCAAAGGTAGACCGACTAAAGCCGCATCTGGTTCGTGAGCAATTAATCCTTATTACAGCTATTTTCAAGTAGAACAAGTCAATTTTTTTACCTTACGCAAAGGCGCAAAGGCGCAAAGAAGAAGGTAAGAGTATGGTCTACATAGATAAAAAATACTGTAATGAGGCTTGGAACTCCATTAATCAGTCTTAGATACTCATTAATGAGGCTCAGAACTTCATTAATGAAGCTTAGAACTCCATTAATCAGTCTTGAATACTCATTAATGAGGCTCAGAACTCCATTAATCAGTCTTGGATACTCATTAATGAGGCTCAGAGCTCCATTAATCAGTCTTGGATACTCATTAATGAGGCTCAGAGCTCCATTAATCAGTCTTAGATACTCATTAATGAGGCTTAGAACTCCATTAATGAGGCTCAGAACTCCATTATTCAATTACAATGTAACTTGCTTGTGCTGATAATTGCGATCGCAAGCGCAATTAGACCAGTGTATTTTTTTTTACCAACCACCAAAAGCGCCAAGTTCACCAAGAATTATTCGCTCAAAATCTTTGACGTTCCTCTCTGCGTCTCTGCGCCTCTGCGTGAAATAAAACACCCTTCTTGGCAACAAATTAATTTAAAAAGTATATATATTTACAGACAACAAATACTAAAAGAAAGTGAAGAAATTAGGTTTTTTTAATAGCAAAATTATAAAATAGGAAACGTAACTCGATATACAGATATTCCCTTCGTTGCCCCTTGTACCTCATTTTTCTTAGCAGTTGAGTACAGTTTAATATATTGCAAAATAAGTTCTATAAATGATTGCAAAGTGTTACAGCTAGAGGGTTTAGTGATGAGTAGAGAAATTCTTAACCCCCTACCTGATAAATACTAGTACCCCTATTGTGAAAAGCTAGCGCCCCTACCCCAAGACAAATTTGAAATTTCGCTGTAATGGGGGTTAAGGGGTATGAGTACAACATTAATTAATCCAATAAATCCAATAGACATTGGTTTTACTGTCCCCTTACAAGCCGCCTGATATAAGCAGAAAAATAGCACACGGCTTTTTGAACCAGACAGTACCGATGCAACAGATATTAGATAGTATCAAAAATTCCAAGACTGCAAGTAAGCCGGATTCTGCAAATACCTTCCTGCTGAAAAATCTACTCTCTGGCTATTTTTTTGAGCCATTATTGAGTGATTTTCGCATTATTTTTGAGCGCGATCCAGCAGCCCGTAATTGGTTAGAGGTAATATTTTGTTACCCTGGTTTGCACGCAATCTGTTTGCATCGTCTTGCCCATTGGTTGCACCAGCGAGGAGTAGCTTTCTTTCCCCGCTTGATTTCTCACCTGGGAAGATTTTTCACAGGAATTGAAATTCACCCAGGTGCAAAGATTGGTAAGGGCGTGTTTATCGACCACGGTATGGGTGTTGTCATTGGCGAAACTGCTATTGTGGGGGACTACACGCTGATTTATCAAGGTGTTACTCTCGGTGGTACTGGCAAAGAAAGCGGTAAGCGCCATCCTACTGTCGGCAAAAATGTTGTTGTAGGTGCGGGTGCGAAAGTTTTAGGCAATATTCAAATAGGCGATCGCGTCCGGGTTGGCGCAGGTTCGGTTGTGTTGCGGGATGTCCCTACAGATTCTACCGTCGTCGGAATTCCTGGACGCATTATTTCTCGCAATCAAGGCGAACCTCTAGAACACGGTAAGCTACCCGATGTTGAAGCCAGCATGATTCGCTCTTTGCTTTCCCGCATTGAGCAACTTGAACAACAACTGCAAAGCCTCAGTAGCCAGAAGAAAGATGAGGTAAGACAGTAAAACTCGTCAAATCGTTGTTCCAACATTTTAAATTTTGAATTGCTTATGTTGCCACCCAGTAGTTACGATGCTTTAGGCGATCAAGTTTTGCACATTCCTTTGAGCGATCGCTGGCGAATCTATCACCGCTTGCAAGAGTTAAAGATTAACAGTTCCTGTCCGGCTGATGGTTCTTTACGAGTGCGAGTCAATAATTGCGTTGAAGCAATTCTAATTCGCAGCACTGTTATGCAATGTCTCGCTTCTCGCCACGAATTAATAGACTGGCTAGAGCGTTGCTGGAATAATAGTCCTGAGTGCTGAGTGCTGAGTGCTGAGTAAATAGTTATTAGTTACTCTCCTTGTCTCCTTGTCCCCAGTCCCCAGTCCCCAGTCCCCATGCTCAATCCCCAATGCATAATCACCTAATAGGTTTGGAAGTTGAAGTTACTGTTCGCTAGGAAATTTTATTGCAGACTGTAAGAAGTAACGCTTCACTTCGGGTTTGATCCGAACTGCTAGATTTAAAGTTTTCCTGACATATTCTGGCAATTAAAAATTGAAATTACCAAGTATAGGTGGGAATTTATTATTTTTAATTTCGCCACAGTTCTGAAGTTTAAAGTCCAATTATGGTCATCCGTAACAGCGATATACAATTTCTCAATTTTTTACATAATGAACTCGAACTTTCCAGTGCAGATATTTCTGTCGCGTTACGACACCGTGAGTTAGATAACGGCCCTTTACCAATGCTTCTTTGGCAGTATGGGCTAGTTGATTTAGAGCAACTTGAGCGGATTTTCGATTGGCTAGATGACCAAATTTAACTAGTTTTCACCTCTAAGTTATAGCGTGAACATCAGCCCGGATACAAACTAATTATGGGAAATAAGTCAAGTATGGCTATGGTTTGCAGCATAATTGCCAAGTTTAAAATTTTACTTGAAATCAACTATTTGCTACTTTGCAAGCTCCTGATTTTCAACTGTAAAAACAATTTGCAAATGATACCTGCTTTTGGTTCCCTGTCATACAGATGTGAAGTTGGTAATAGGAGCATAATTAAGAGTCATGAATCATGTCTTATAAGATTCTTAAGCATTTACCGCTCACCTTTGAGATTTATATAGGCATTTACCATTACTAGCGATTGCAGACAACCAGTGATGCAATCAAGAAACAATATTAAGAATAATTCCCATAGAGAGATGTTAGAGATGAATCAAATCCTCATTAATGACACTACATTACGTGATGGTGAACAAGCAGCTGGTGTTGCTTTTAACTTAGAAGAGAAAGTTGCGATCGCTAAGTTTCTCGATACCATTGGTGTTCCCGAATTAGAAGTCGGTATTCCAGCAATGGGCGAAGAAGAAACACGTGCGATATCAGCAATTTATAACTTAGGTTTGCAAGCCAAACTGCTAGCCTGGAACCGTGCTGTAATATCTGATATTAAGGCTTCTATGGTCTGCGGTTTACAGCGAGTTCATATTGCTATTCCCGTTTCTGGTATCCAAATTGCTGCCAAATTTCATGGTCAATGGCGAGTAAGTTTGCAAAAGCTCAAAGACTGTGTAAGCTTCGCTGTTGATAATGGTCTTTGGGTAGCAGTAGGGGGAGAAGATTCCTCAAGAGCTGATGAAAACTTCCTCTTAGACGTAGCCCTGTATGCTCAAGAATGGGGTGCATCACGGTTCCGCTTTTGCGACACTGTAGGAGTTCTCGACCCTTTTACTACCTACAACAAAGTCAAGCGATTGGCATCAGCTTTGACGATTCCCGTAGAAATCCACACCCACAATGATTTTGGTCTGGCTACTGCCAATGCTCTTGCTGGTATCCAAGCTGGAGCTGCATCAGTAAATACTACAGTCAACGGCTTGGGTGAAAGAGCTGGAAATGCAGCTTTAGAAGAAGTTGTTATGGCTGTTAAACGCATCTACGGCGTGAATTTGGGCATTGATACCCCTCGATTGCTGGAACTATCTCAACTTGTGGCTTCAGCATCAGGTTGCAGTGTACCACCTTGGAAAGCAATCGTTGGCGAAAATACCTTCGCTCACGAATCTGGAATTCATGCTCATGGTGTGCTGCAAAACCCTGTTACTTACGAACCATTTGCTCCTGAAGAAGTAGGTTGGGAAAGACGTTTAGTGATTGGTAAACATTCTGGTCGCCATTTAGTGTCTAACTTATTAGAACAACATGGTATTTTTCTCAATTCGCAAGAAACCCAAACTGTTTTAGATGCAGTGCGCCAGCAGTCAGTCCAGAAAAAACGCAGCCTCACCACAGAAGAACTGTTGAATTTAGTCCGAGATCAGAGGTATTCTCATGCAACCCGATGAGTTAGAGCTTGACTTACCACCCGTTTTTGAAATCGGCGAAAAAGTACGACTACGCAAGCTGATTAAAAACGATGGCACATTTCCCGGCCAAGATATTGGGGTAGTTTTAGCCAAAAAGGGAGAGACTGGCTACGTTGCAAGTATAGGCACATATTTGCAGAGATCCTATATCTATGCTGTGCATTTCTTAGATACAGGGTTCGTCATCGGTTGCCGCAAAAAAGAACTAGAATCTGTTGAGGAAATTCATGAAAGTAATGCTACGGATGAATAACGCCGGTAAATTGATTGCTTACGTCGCTAAAAAAGATTTAGAAGAAGAAGTAGTCAAAGAAACAGACGGCGCAGAGGGGAAGATTCTCACCTTAGCTAATGGTTGGGAATTAGAGTTTCGTGAATTTCCAGACCAAAAAAATTTACCTCAAACTGTAGAAGCTAAACGTCTCGCATAAAATTCTGACATGACAGTAAATAAAGAAGGTAAAAGGTAAAAGATAGATTTTTCCTTCTTCCTTCTTCCTTTAGATGAGCAACAGAACCCCAAGCTAATGGGGTTAATTATTTTTTATTTGGAAAGTTGAATTGCTGAATATGGGTGACAAATATCTGACAATATCGGAATTGAATATAGAAGGGATATTTTTAGGCTTTGTTGGCGATGAATCAGGCAAACTTAAATATTTACGAGTAGCAATTCCATCCGGGGATGTGGAAATTAAACTTCCTAAAGAATTGCGCCGTTCTGTAGGTTTATCTTTAGTACCTGGTGAGCAGATTCGTGTTTGCGGTATTTGTAAATTAAATCCGCATACTGGTCAAGTTAAACTTAAAGCTCATCAGGTGAAATCAATTGGTGTGTGTCCAATTGAAGATTTACCAACTCAACCCAAAGCCAAGATTATGGTTTGTCAAAAGTCGGGTTGCTTGAAGCGGGGTGGTAAAGGTTTATTGTCAGAATTAGAAAAAACTTTGTGCGATCGCGGTTTGCTAGACAAAGTTACAATCGAACATACAGGCTGCCAAAAACGTTGCAGCAGCGCACCCAACTGTGTAGTCCGCATTGGTAAAAAACAATACAAAAAAATCCATCCAGAAGCGATCGCATCTTTGCTAGAAAATCACTTCACTTAATTTGCAAAGTTATTGCTAATTAAACTTTACAGGTGGAAAGGGTAAGCTCCTATTCCGCCTATTTTTTATGTAAAAGTGTAAGATGCAAATAACTCTGCATTCCCTCCTATATTCGTTATGAGCCTCACCAGCGCTAAACGCTTTACTATAGCTGAATATCACCGTCTGGCAGAACTCGGTTTCTTTGGGGAAGATGACCGAGTTGAGCTAATTAAGGGTGAAATAATCCAGATGGTAGCTAAAGGTACACCGCACTCTGTTTGTGAAACTCTTTTATTTAGAGAGTTAATTAAGCTCTTAGGAGACAACGCCTTAGTAAGAGGACAACAACCAATTATTATTCCTGAATACAGCGAACCTGAACCAGATTTAGCAATTGTTCGTAATGTGGATGATAACTACCTTTCTGCTCATCCTAGCCCATCTGATATTTTACTTTTAATCGAGATTGCCGATTCATCGTTGAAATATGACCAAGAGGAAAAACTACCTCTTTATGCACAAGCAGGTATTTCTGATTATTGGATATTTAATTTAGTAGATAATTATCTAGAGTGCTACAGCGAGCCTTATCAAGCTTTACAAGGCAAATTTGGTTATCGCCGCAAGGTAATTTTTCTGCCTAATGAATCACTTAATCTGCCAAATTTTAGTGATTTAGTATTGGACTTATCCAGGGTATTTCCTGGGTAAAGCATTAGGATTGAGAAATGAAGGAATTTTAGAAGTAATATAGCAGCCCTCAATCATTCATCAAAACCAATAATACTAAAAGCAAAAATATGCCAGCCATTGTTAAACTACAACTCTCCTTAGAAGATTTAGCAGCAGCAATATTCTCCCTTAATTTAGAAGAAAAACGCCAATTGCAAGAGATAATTGAGCAACAAATTTTTGAAGCCGAAGAAGCGCTTTACGAAGATGATGCAGAAACGCAAGCAGAAATTCAAGCCGTTCGTACTGAGTATGCAGTTGGTGAGTACATGACTATAGATCAGTACCTTGCTAAACGCTCAGATCAAGCATCATGAAGCTCACTGTTGTTATTTCAAAGTCGTGCAAAAGCAGATTGACGACTTGCCAAATGATGTTACAGAGCGCGTTGTTGAGAAAATACAAAATCTTGCAGATGAACCACGTCCTGATGGAGTTGTCAAATTAAAAGCCTCTGATAACGAGTATCGCATCCGAGTTGGTGATTATAGAGTTCGCTATGAGATTGATGATGAAAGTCAACTTGTGCGACTTTTGTAGTGCAAGCATCGCAAAGATGTTTATAGAAAATAATTTATAAATTTGCGATCGCATCTCTGTTGGAAAATCACTTAACTTAAATCTAAGCTTCTTTTTAAATGTATACATTTATTTTTAAAGGGTAAAGAGTTTTACCCTTTATTTATTGTTGGTATTGTCAGCACCCTTGTCAACAAGCGATCGCCTGAGTTAAAACTATTGCAATCTCATTAATCGTAAGGTGTGTTACGCGATCGGGTAACACACTCCAAATGCTGATCTTATTTCTAATATTTACAAAATTACTACAATTAGTTTTAAGTTAAATGTCTTTATTTATCAATTTACTCAATCTGCATTCAGCCAATAAACCACTTGAAGACTTTTTTACTGAGATTGTTGCTTATTTTTTCTCCCTCAATAAAGATATTTTAATTGCTTGGCTAAAACATCACTCAATTATTACTGATGATAGTTATAGCAACATTAAAATTTTAACTCAACAAGAATATAAGCGACTAGTAAACCATACACAAGACAGTAGACCTGATATTGTGGTTGAACTATCAAATGGTTTAAAGACAGATATAGTTTTTATTGAATCAAAGATTGGATCTGTAGAAGGAGAAGGCCAACTCAAAAGATACGCTGAAATTCTTGATTCTTTACCAAAAGAAAACTTTAGATATCGAAGTTTGGTTTATATTACCCGTGAATACGAACCTAAAACTTCATCTAAAATTTTATATTCTTCTGATTACCTATTTGAGGTACCTTTAAATGTCAAATTTTATCAACTGAGATGGTTTCAGTTTTTTAGTTTCTTAAACAAACGCATCACTGATACCTTAGCGAAAGAAATATTAATGTTTATGGAGGTTAACAGAATGGCTCATACTAATCAGCTTTCACTCTTGACATATTAACAATGATCAACTTTAAGAAAACATTGAACTTTATGGAAGCAACTCTTAACGAAGATGTAAACAAAGAATTTAAAAAAGCTTTTATAGGCTCTGGGCAAGATAGTTTGTATCAGTGGAAGTCTCAAAATAGATATATAATTAATACTAATTTTTCTAGTAGAACTATGGATTTCTGGTGCGGTCTTGGATATTTTAATTTAAATCCAGATAGTTTGACTGAACATCCTTATCTTGGTATATGTTTGGAAGTTTCTCCGGGATGTGTAAAACGCCCAGAAATTATTGAAACTATGAAAAAAATAGTCAATGAAACATCTACAAAGTGGACTCCATGCAATTTAAACCTTACTAAAGATTGGTCAAGTATTTTTTATTGTAAAAGCTTGCAAGAATTTATATCTGAAGAAAACCATGTTTGTTCTATTAAAAAATACTTTTTTGAATCAATAAAAGCACTAGAAGAAGTCCAAAAAAATTATCTTCATCTTCCTTGGAAGCCTTGAAATGCAAAAACAAATACCCCAAGCATTATAGAGTGTATACACGCTATAATAAAAGAATTTATTGGCTTACTCCGCTGATACTGGTATTTTATTAATGTGAAGTCAGCGGACGCTTAATTACTAATTTTCCATAGAAGTCGTCATGCTGGACTACAACGCACCTGAGTATCTTCCATCTTCAGAAGAGTTACCTTGCTCCGACGACACCCCAGTGGATAACGAACTACAAAACCTCATTCCCAACTTATTAAAAGCAATCTTAGCTTTAATTTGGCAAGACCGTTGGGACTGGTTTTTTGGTGTTGATATGGGAATTTATGATCGCACTCGTCAAATCCGGCGAACTCCCATAATTCCAGATGGCTTTTTAAGCATCGGAGTACCACGCCGAAAAAACGATCCTAAGGGACGGTTAAGCTATGTTTTATTAGAAGAAAATAACATTCCCCCAATGTTAGTTTTAGAGGTTGTTTCCCAAACTTACGGGGGAGAATACGACAATAAAATGACAGCTTATGCTCAATTGGGTGTGTTGTATTATGTGATTTACAACCCTAATGATTATCAGCGTGATAAGCATGAACCATTTGAGGTTTATCGCTTAGAAAATGGAGAATATTTGCGTCAGATTGGTGAACCTGTATGGATGCCTGAAATAGGTTTAGGGATTGGTAGAGGTCAAGGTATTCATGAAGGATGGCAGCGCCAATGGCTATATTGGTTTGATGAGCAAGGTAATAGATTTTCCACTCCAGAAGAAGTTGCAGAACAAGCAAGCCTTCGCGCTGAACAAGAACGCCAGCAACGAGAAATAGCTGAACAACTTTTACAGCGTTACCGAGAACGATTTGGGGAATTGTCTGAATAATTTTCGTCTTGGGTAGAATTTGAAAGTAAATGTGCAATTCCAAATAGTTGCCCCAAAGCAGATGTTTTCAGAAAAGCTTGCCTTTGAGCATGAGTCATTATCAATCTTGAACCTGCTTTAATTTCCTCGCTAGTCATGTAGCTTTTCTCCTTCTCATCAGTTTTTGTGTTGCTGACAGAAGCCTGCTGTTCGTAAGAATCTAAAGACATATAAATCTTCTCTAGAGTGCTATATTCTTCATTGTGAATATTGTAAGTTGTTTATCATCATTCCTTTGCAATCAAACCCTCCATTGCGTGCTGTAAATCATTGGTCAATTCAGTCACAGCTTGCTTTGCACCTAAGCGATTCGTTTTATAAACTGGGTAACGCTCAGAAACAGATATCGGTTCACCAATGCTAATTTTTACTTGTTGCTTACCCAATTGCGGACGCCGAAATGGGTTGTTAGTGCCCTGAATTTTATTTACCATGTCCCTCAAAAGTAAGGTTGTTTCAGCGAACCTTTCTGCCGTTGGTTTTGCTTTGATGTAATTACCAGAAACGGCAACGAAACTTTCTACTAATCGCATGTGCCACATCCGTTGGTTTGCTTCTTCGGCAACGCGATCGCCTAATGCTCGTTCGATAGGCGATAATGCTTTGATATCCTTAAAGTCTTCTCTAAAAATATAATTCCAACCAGCTTGTTCCACCCGCCGACAACGATCATTCCAAGCGCCTTTGGATTGCAAATCAAAATAATGCTCGGATATTTGTAGTGCTATATGCAACAATGCTTGCAAGCGAACTTTTAACAATTCATTGCGATCAACGCTTTCTTCAGGTGTGATTATGGGTTCTGGCAACTTTTGATGATAAAAGCGCGTGTAGAACTTTTCCATCAAAGTTAATAAATGTTCTGCTAAAGTCAACAACCGGGGATAAAGGGACTCGATAGTTGCACTATTGCCGTTTGACGATGGATTTACAGGTAAACCACTAGCCGCTTCTAATTCACTTAAAAGCTGTGCGATCGCACCCCAAGGAGCAGCAACATAACTATATTTAATTCCAACTGGTACAATTAAAACCTGTTCAGTGCGTCCAGCTTTGTGCAAATCTTCAGCACACCAAAAGCCTAGTTGAGCAATACCGGGTTCCAGAGGACTGATAATTTCCGATAGACCATTGGTGGCTCCTTCTGGCGCAGCAGCCATAGGGAATTTCCCATTGGCAAATAAGTCACGCGCCGAACGCAAACCATTCCAGTCAGCCTTACCCCGTTGAATGGGAGTACCACCTAAATGAGAAGCCAGCCAGCCGATATGGGAACCAGCCCATAGAGGAATGCCGCGATCGTAGATAAAATGAGCATGAATTGGAGGTTGGATTTTTATGCCTTGCTCTCGTGCTACCTTGGGCACGAGTTGCGAAAGCAAATAACCTAAACAAAGTGGATCGTCTGTTTTAGGATGGCGAAATGCTAGCAAAAAACGGGTATTACCCTCTTGAAACTGATGATAGAGATCCGCCAAAATCTCTACGTTGTCTGCTTCAATTTGGGTAATTGGTGTTTGCCAACTAATCCAGCTTGGTAGTAACAGGTGCGTCAATTGAAGTAATAAGGGGTTAAATTTCGGAGGAATAAATTCCAGAGGTGGTTGTGCTTGGTAAATTGCATTAGACAAGGTAGTTTTCTCCTAAAGTTGCGGTAAAAAAGGGATTGGGGTGGGGATTGGGGACTGGGGATTAGGGACTGGGGACTGGGGACAAGGGGATAAGGAGAGAATTTCTGATTCTTAACTCACGGTTCAAAACTCAGGACTCGCGACTCAGCGCTCTTTCAAAGCAGAAGACTATTAGCAAAAATGAAAAACCAATAACAATTTATACGTTGTACTTCATCCTTGATACTTCATACTTTAGTTGACATAGAAATTAGTGATTCGGGAAAGGGAATAAACGATGCGACTGTCACAAATGTTATTCGTTACACTCCGGGATGATCCAGCTGATGCGGAGATTCCCAGCCATAAATTATTACTGCGTGCAGGTTATATTCGTCGCATCGGTAGCGGTATTTACGCGTATTTACCGCTGATGTGGCGGGTACTGCAAAAAGTTTCCCAAATTGTACGCGAAGAAATGAACGCTACAGGCGCGCAAGAATGTTTGTTACCCCAATTACAACCTGCTGACTTATGGAAAGAATCGGGACGTTGGGATACTTACACGAAAGCTGAGGGGATTATGTTCTCCCTCATTGACCGCCGCGAACAACAATTAGGGTTAGGGCCGACGCATGAGGAAGTGATCACCACGATCGCTGGTGATATGATTCGCTCTTACCGTCAGCTACCACTGCATCTCTACCAAATTCAAACTAAATTCCGCGATGAAATTCGTCCCCGCTTTGGTTTGATGCGCGGACGGGAATTTATCATGAAGGACGGCTACTCCTTCCATATCGATGAAGACAGCCTCAAAGCCACTTACCAAGATATGTACAAAGCTTACAGCAATATGCTGCGGCGTTCTGGTTTGGCTTTTCGTGCAGTTGAAGCTGACTCTGGCGCTATTGGTGGTTCTGGTTCTACAGAATTTATGGTACTGGCGGAAGCGGGAGAAGACGAAGTTCTCTACACCGAAGATGGCAAATACGCCGCCAATGTGGAAAAAGCTGTTTCTTTACCAGCTGATGCCGTAACCTCACAGTTTACAAGCTATGAGAAACGCGATACACCTGGAACAGACACCATTGAAACAGTCTGTAAATTCCTTAAATGTTCTTCTACCCAAGTCGTGAAAAATGTCCTTTACCAGACAGTTTATGACAATGGGATGACAGTGTTGGTTCTGGTAAGTATTAGAGGGGATCAAGAAGTTAATGAGGTCAAGTTGCAAAATGAATTGACCAAACTAGCTTCTAATTACGGTGCTAAAACTATTATTGCTTTGAATGTACCTAGCGCCGAAGCACAAGGTACATGGGCAGCTAAATCTCTGCCTTTAGGCTATATTGCACCTGATATTGCTGATGAATATGTTAAGGGCGATAAACAGGTACATTCCAAGTTTTTGCGATTGGTGGATAAAACTGCTGTTGAGTTAAAAAACTTTGTTACAGGGGCAAATGAGGCTGGCTATCACGTAGTTGGAGCTAATTGGGGTGAGCAATTTAAATTGCCAGAATTAGTGGTAGATATACGCAAGGCAAGACGAGGCGATCGCGCCCTTCATAACCCAGAACAAACCTTACAAAGTGCCCGTGGTATTGAAGTAGGACACATTTTCCAATTAGGTACAAAGTATTCCCAAGCGATGGGAGCAACTTATACCAATGAACAAGGGGAAGAAAAACCGCTATTAATGGGTTGTTATGGTGTGGGTGTATCGCGCTTGGCGCAGTCTGCTGTAGAGCAATCTTACGATAAAGATGGGATTATTTGGCCAGTGGCGATCGCACCTTATCACGCCATTGTGACAATTCCTAACATTAACGATGCCCAACAAGTCGAAATCGCTCAAAAACTCTACAAAGAACTCAATCAAGCAGGAATTGAAACTTTACTTGATGACAGAGATGAAAGAGCAGGGGTGAAATTTAAAGATGCTGACTTGATTGGCATACCTTATAGAATTGTAACTGGACGAGCGATCGCTAATGGCAAAGTTGAAGTTGTAGAAAGAGCAAATCGTAAATCTCAAGAAATTATCATTGAGGAAGTTACAACAACACTCAAACAGTGGATTACGGCAGCGATAGATGTGAAAAATTAGACATTAAGGAGCGCAGAAGTTTCAATACTCAGCGTTCCTTTATCATTTCATTGCCAAAAACCTTAAGAAATTAGAGATTTACACCTCTTAAAAGGTGACGACTAGAAGTGGGACTTCTAAAATTGAATGTAAGTCCCACAGAAACAGGAATGGGAGCATTTTTGATAAAAATAGCCCTACTCTAGGTGTTTGGAAACTCTCCAGTTATTAGTATCGTCCATAATCAGGCTGCTCTTCCCACAAAGACCATCTCAGCCATCAGTGAAACAGGTTTAAATATGAAAGACCAACAAGGATCTAATCGTAATTCGTCAGGTGTAATTGCAGCTGTCTCAGCAGCAGTCGTAGCGGTAAGTGGCGGCGTGGCTTGGCTGACTTGGAATTCTAGTAATCCTCCTACACCGCCAAATTCTTCGCAAACATTAAACCAGCCAGGACAGCCATCAACAACACAACCTGGTCAAGAGCAAACTGCTAATATTTATTGGCTAAAAGACAATGGTAGAAATTTGCAACTAGCTCCCCAGTCCGTTAGAGTAGCTGCTGTCCAGCCTAACCAAGTTTTAGAAAAAGCTTTTCAAAATTTATTAGCAGGGCCTACAAAAGGGTCAGATTCTACTACTATTCCCAAAGGTACTAAGCTGTTGGGATTGAAGGTAGAAAATGATGAAGTTCGTGTAAATTTATCTGAAGATTTTACTAGTGGCGGTGGCAGTAGTTCAATGGTGGGTCGTGTAGGGCAAGTTGTTTACACTGCTACTACTTTAAATCCTAACGCCAAAGTTTATGTTGAAGTCAACGGAAAACCGTTAGAAGTTTTAGGTGGCGAAGGCGTGGAATTGCAACAGCCAATGACACGTGAAAGCTTTAAGAACAACTATCCGCTTTAGTCAGTGGTCAGTAATCAGTGAACAGTAATCAGGCTGATAACTGATAACTGACTTAGAGTTTGCTATTTAACACACGAAAATTATGGGCTTGCTGTTCTAAGCGAGTAGCGAGGCGATCGCAAACCCGATTACATAATTCAAAAATCATTTGATCTTCCACCCGGTAGTAGGCGCAGGTTCCTTCACTGCGGCGGCTGAGGATACCTGCTTGCCACATTACCTTTAAGTGTTTTGACACATTTGCCTGTGAAGTCTGTGTTGCCTCTACCAATTCTTGTACGCATTTTTCTTCATCCCGTAGTAAGTGCAACAACCGAAGGCGCATCGGTTCACTTAACAGACTGAAGTATTCAGCTACTTGTTGCACCACTTCGGGTGGTACAGGCAACACTTGTTTCATCAGGATTAACCCGCGCGAACTGACAATTTTAACAATGACTCATGTCATATATAGATTAATACTTAATCAGGGTTAATTCGCATTAAAGGCTGACCATATTCTACAGGTTCTCCGTTTTGCACCAAAATTTCCATCACCTGTCCCGATACTTCAGCCTCAATCTCATTCATCAGCTTCATAGCTTCAATGATACAGACTGTTTGACCGCTGCGGACGCGATCGCCCACTTCTACAAAGGCAGCCTCACCCGGTGCGGGAGCGCGATAAAACGTTCCCACCATTGGAGAAGGTACTTCTACTAATCTCTGATCAATCGATGAGGGAGCGTTTACTGACAACTGCACACTAGAGCCAGTCGTGGTGGTTTCTAATACGCGACTTGTCCCCATCTCCGTTACCGGAGTTGATCCTGTCTGGGAACCAGTAGGTGAAACCGATGTCAATCCTGAACCAGCCACACCGCCTAACGCTGTTTGGCTCACCGACACAACGTGATTACTGAAGCTAACAGCTTTACGTACCGTTAGTTCAAAGTCTTCGCTTTTGAGGGTGACTTCTGCGATATCTGTTTGTGCAATAGTTGCCAGCAGTTGGCGAATTTCATTAAAGTCCAATGGCACAGTTATTATTACCTCGACCTGTCCGTAAAGAAAAATTTTAAGTGTGGCAGGGATTTAATCCCTATAAAGGGATTGAAATCGGGATGGCTCTCAGATGAGAGAGTTAACAGTTATTCCCTGCCTAAGTATTTATCGTCGCGGGTATCAATACGGATACGTTCTCCTTGAGCAATAAATAAGGGAACCATCACAGTTGCCCCAGTTTCTACAGTTGCTGGTTTAGTACCACCCGTGGCGGTGTCACCTTTAACACCCGGATCTGTTTGTACAATTTCCAGAACTACAGAGTTAGGCAGTTCCACTTCTAGTACTTGTTCGCCCCAACGGACGACGTTAACTTCCATACCTTCTTTAAGGTATTTTACGCGATCGCCAATTTGCGTCGCGCTCAATCTGCCTTCTTCGTAAGTTTCCATATCCATAAAGACGAATTCATCACCTTCTTTATAGGTATGCTGCATTGTACTTTTTTCGAGATTAGCTTGTGGTACTGTTTCCCCCGCCCGGAAAGTTCTTTCCACTACACTCCCACTCTGGACATTTTTCAGTTTTGTCCTTACGAAAGCGGAGCCTTTACCTGGCTTAACGTGGAGAAATTCTACCACTCGCCATACAGACCCATCTAATACAATCGAGACACCGGGTCGAAAGTCGTTACTAGAGATCATGAAGCTTTCAAGTTTTGGAAGACAATCGGCATTTATTGTACCCCTCAAGGGTCGTCATTGGTTATTAGTCATTGAGTAATTAGTCCAGGGATTGGGCATTGGGCATTGGATAAAGAAGACAAGGAGCATGGGGGATGGGAGGACAAGGAGCAAGAGTTAATCTGGAATTCCCCTTGTCCCCCTTCGGGTACTCTTCGAGAACCCGCTTCGCGTGTACGCAGTCGCCTGCGGAGAAGCCAGCGCGGTCTTGGGGGTCTCCCCCATGAGCGACTGGCGTTGGAAACCCTACCAAGAGCGCTGTCTCACCTTGTCCCATTGTCTCCCCTGCTCCCCCTCCCCTTGTCCCCTTCCCAGTCCCTAGTCCCTAATCCCTAATCCCTAGTCCTCAGCCCCCAATACTGTGGGAAGATGATTGATGGGTTACGTCCAGTCAACAATTTGATGCTGCATTTAAGCCATACCATGTTTAACTTATTAAAATCCTGGCTGAAGAACAGCCTCATGGCAATACTGCTGGTAACAATATTTTTAGGCATAAGTACAGCTGGGTGGACTCCCTCCAGTAGCGCCGCCCTGCCAGCTGGGAATGCGATTACTGACGGCAGATCTCTGTTGCGGTATGCACTCCCAATAGACAATAAACCTGTGCGGCAACTGCAAGCCAGTTTAGAAGATATCTCCAACCAACTACGGGCGAATCGGCGTTGGGGTGCTATCTCCAAAGACCTTAGCCAAGCCTCCAGAGTTCTCGATCAACCTGACAAAATCCTAGCAAGCGTTCCCAAAGAACGCCAACCCCAAGCGAAAGCTTGGATTGCTGAATTGCAGTCTGGTGTGAATACATTGCAAGAATTAGCAAAAGTTAAGGATAAGGAAAAAATCCAAGAAGAACGTGCCAAATTGCTTAATCTTGTTACTCTGCTAGAAGAGGCGATGGTGAAGGAATTTCCCTTTAAAGTGCCTCAAGAGTACAGTAACTTACCCCAACTTAAAGGTCGTGCCACAGTAGAAATAAAAACCAACAAAGGCAACCTAACGGTTGTGGTGGATGGTTATAGTGCCCCCGTCACTGCTGGTAACTTTGTTGATTTGGTGCAACGCGGATTTTATAACGGTTTAGAATTCACCCGTTCAGAAGAATCTTACTTTTTGCAAACTGGAGATCCACCAGGGAAAGATGTAGGTTTCGTTGATCCAAAAACTGGGAAATACCGTGCTATTCCCTTGGAAATTTTAGTTGAAGGTGATAAAGAACCCACTTATGGCATCACTCTAGAAGAAGCAGGACGTTACATTGATATGCCTGTTTTACCTTTTTCTTCCTTTGGTGCTGTGGTGATGGCCCGTCCTGAAGGTGAAGTGAATGGAGGTTCTTCGCAATTTTTCTTCTTTCTGTTTGAACCGGAACTTACACCAGCAGGACGTAACCTGTTGGATGGTCGGTACGCCGTTTTTGGCTATCTCACCGAGGGCGAAGAAGTTTTGGATCAACTGAAGGCAGGTGACAAAATTGAGTCAGCAACTGTCGTTCAAGGAATAGAAAATTTGGTTGAGCCGCAAGCAGCGTAATGGGCTGGGTACTGGGGACTGGGGACAAGGGGACAAGGGGAATTCCAGTTTAACTCTTGCTCCTTGTCCCCCCATCCCCGATGCTCCTTGTCTTCTTTATCCAATGCCCAATGCCCTAACTGAGGTTGCCTGAATTGAATACTTGCTCAACTGCGATCGCTAATTCTGGAAACGTCCGCGATACAATCTTCTGGTCGGCAGTCAACACCGTTTCTTCGTAAAGTCCCTCTTCCAGCAACAGCACGGAAATCTTCTGTTCTAAAGGGTCTACAATCCAATACTCCGGCACTTCAAACGCCGCATATTCAGACCGCTTATAGCGATAGTCCCGCTTGATTGAATCTGGACTAACCACCTCAACAATTAGTAATGGTGGTGACTCAAAGACTGCTGATACATTGATCAGTTCTCTTGCTTGCTCCTGCGTTACCACACACAAATCAGTTAATCTAGACTTATTTCTCCCCGTCCTCACTCCAGCTTCCCGAAAAGTTAACCAAGGTAAACTCAACCGTGTGATTTCTGCATCCAGCAGTTGCTCAAGGAATTTAGCAATCAAGAAATGTTCAACCGTCGGGGAATTCATTAATTCCAGCCTGCCATCCACCAGTTCATAGTGAAAACCACTGCCATCACCATAGTTTAAGTACTCTTCAAATGTGAGATTTGTTACTGGTGTAGCGACCATCCCCACAGCCCCTTAGACGATAGCTTTATCGTAACTTGTGATAAGTGCTGAGTGCTAAGGCAGATAGATGAGAAAGCAGGAGAATAGCTAATGATTAATGACAAATGACTAATGACCAATGACAAATGACCAAGTTAAACATATTGGCGAGCAAGGACTTTTAGCAAAATTACAACGCTTTTGTCCCGCAGAAATTATTGGAGATGATGCAGCAGTGCTTGTAACTGCGCCTGAAAAATCTTTAGTGGTAACAACAGACGTATTAGTTGATGGTGTACACTTTAGTAATGTCACTACCTCCCCAGAAGATGCTGGTTGGCGAGCAGCAGCAGCCAATTTATCAGATTTAGCAGCAATGGGGGCTTCTCCTTTAGGGATTACAGTTGGCTTAGGACTTCCTGGCGATTTAAGCATAAGTTGGGTTGAGCGCTTGTACCAAGGAATGACAGAATGCCTGCAAAATTACAATACCCCGATTGTGGGCGGTGATATTGTGCGCTCGCCTGTGATTACTCTCTCCATTACTGCCTTTGGTCAAGTTCACCCTAGTCAGATTATCCGCCGTTCATCTGCTCAGGTAGGAGAAGCGATCGTTGTCACGGGTGTTCATGGAGCCTCCCATGCTGGCTTAGAACTGCTCTTGCATCCCGAATTAGGGCAAAGCCTCAAAGATGAGTTAAAGGCGGCTCTTATCAAAGCACACCAGCGTCCACAGCCACGATTAGATGTCTTACCTATCCTCTGGGAAATTTTAGATTCCTACTCTCAATCACCGCATCTCCCTGTCGCAGGTATGGACAGCAGTGACGGTTTGGCTGATGCTATTTTGCAAATCTGCCGCACTAGTAATGTTGGGGCTATTCTAGAAGTTAGGCAAATTCCATTACCAGCAGCTTTTAATCACTGGTTAGCCAAAGAGCAAGCCCTGGAATATGCCCTGTATGGTGGCGAAGATTTTGAATTAGTGCTGTGTTTGCCACAAGATGTAGCATCTACTCTGGTACAACAACTAGGTCAAGATGCAGCGATAATCGGCACGATTACATCACAAGCAACAGTGATATTACAAGATGCAAATAAAGAAATCCCTGACCAAGTTTTGAGTTTTAGCCAGGGATTTCAACATTTTTAGTAATTAGTCAGTCAATTTTCCAATTATCAATGACTAATAACAACTTATTGCCACTTTTCGGCTACCAGTTCTGCCAAATCCAGAACTCGCTGGCTATAACCCCACTCGTTATCGTACCAAGCCATGACTTTTACTAAGTCATTGCCCAGAACCATAGTCAAGCTAGCATCGACAATTGAAGAAGCGTCAGTACCTTGATAATCAGATGATACTAGTTGTAATTCACTGTAGTCTAAAATACCTTTAAGTGGCCCTTCAGCAGCATCTTTAAGAGCTTGGTTCACTTCTTCAGTAATAGTACGCTTCTCAACCTGAACTACGAAATCTACCATTGAGACGTTCGGGGTAGGTACGCGCAAGGCAACGCCATTCAATTTGCCTTTGAGGTCTGGTATTACCAGTGCTACTGCTTTTGCTGCACCAGTAGAGGTGGGTACAATATTGATAGCTGCTGCCCTCGCCCGGCGTACATCGCGGTGAGAAGCGTCTAACAAGCGCTGGTCACCTGTGTAACTGTGGGTGGTGGTCATAGTACCTTTGATGATCCCGAATTTATCATTCAACACCTTGGCAATGGGAGCCAAGCAGTTGGTTGTACAGCTGGCATTACTAATAACGTGATGTTTGTTGTGGTCATAGTCATGATGATTCACACCAATCACAAAGGTGCCATCTTCGTTTTTACCAGGGGCAGTAATTAGAACCTTCTTGGCTCCAGCATTCACATGCTTCAATGCGCCTTCTTTGCTGGTAAATACTCCGGTTGCTTCGATAATTAGGTCAATTTCCCACTCTTTCCAGGGCAAGTTTTCTGGGTTGCGATCAGATACGCACTTAATGGTCTTACCGTTAACGATGATAGAGTTATCATCAGCTGTAATGTCAGCATTCTTTAACTTCCCTAGCATCGAGTCATACTTCAGCAGATGAGCATTGGTTCTAGGGTCTGATGTGTCATTAACAGCCACAAGGTCGATATTGCTATTCTCTCTACCCAGCCAGCAGCGTGCAAAATTACGCCCGATTCGCCCGAAACCGTTGATTGCGACTCTAATCACAGTGTCTTGCCCTCTGTATTTATGCCTATAAGTTTATATTGTTGACCCCAATCATATCGCAAAGGGGAGGAGTATTAATAACTATAAAGTGTTAGATACAAAAAAAACACATAATTTATTCAGATTTGTCGGAGTAGAGCTTGTGAATGGTGATGTACGACCTTACCGACTCCGGGACTAAATAACGAATAGACTGGCGATCGCAAATTGATTTACGAATCAGACTTGACGAAACTCCTACTAAGGGTATATGCAAGAATTGCCAGCGAATAGTATAACAATGTTCACCAAGTTGTTGCGCTACTTGCTTGCAGATTAATTCGCTTTGAGCTATAGTCTCACCACCTACGAGTCTAGGTGCAATTAACCAATCACACATTTGTGCTAGTTCGTGACCACGATACCAATGAGGCAAGGTTCGGAAGGTATCTAAGCCTACAATCCAGTACCAGTGAGTATTCGGGTAACAAGCAGATAAGTCGATCAAAGTATTGATCGCATAAGATTTGCCAGAGCGATTGACTTCAACTAGTGAGACAGTAAACGCGGGATTATCATTTGTGGCTCGTTTCAGCATTTCTAAGCGATGCCCAAACACAGCCGCTTGTTTATGTGGAGGATGTAGCGATGGCACCCAAATTACTTGTTCTACAGGTACTTGATGCAAAGCTGTTTCGGCTACGAGCAGGTGTCCCCAATGAACAGGATCAAATGTGCCACCAAAGATTGCTAGTTTTTGCATCCAGTTAATTTGGGCTTCTATTTAATTTCAAAATAATTTCGCTATCAATGTACCATTGTAGCCAATTATCGCCTATGCTTTATGCTATTTAAAACCAGTTTCACCAAGAATGTAGTATCGTAGCCAATTCCAGTAAGTCAGCCAAAATATGTGTTTGGCATTACAAGAATTTCTTTCCCGGATATGGCGGAAATTTTCAGAATAATCATAAGATACAGTTCAGAAATAGTAAAAACCTCCAACAAAGGTAAAATCATTCTGAATCACTAAAACAAGAGGAGAAAAATTAACGGAACATCGGACTTTAAATAGATACAGGAGCAGTTACAGTAAAAATCAAATTCCTGTTATGATACGCGTGTCATTTGTGATTATGGTGTGGTGTGGTGTTAAGAGGAGTAATCAATGAGTAATTCGGTAGATTTTAGCGGTAGACCATTTCATTTCATTGGGATCGGCGGTATAGGTATGTCTGCTCTGGCATATGTTCTCGCCAAACGTGAATTGCCAGTATCAGGTTCTGATCTTCGTCCAAATCACATAACGCGAAAATTAGAATCTATCGGCACTCATATTTTTGGTAGACAAGAAGCCAGCAATCTCGAATTTTTTCGTCCTAGACTATCGTCTGAAGTAGCATTAAACTCGCAAGAAGAATTACCTACTGCTGATAAGTCAAAACTGCCCCAAGTAATTTGTTCAACAGCAATTAACACAACTAATTTAGAATACAAAGCAGCACTGGAATTAGGATGCCCAATTCTGCATCGTTCAGATGTGCTAGCTGCGTTAATTGCTGATTACCATAGCATCGCCGTCGCTGGAACCCACGGCAAAACTACAACCAGTAGTATGATTGGCTATATGCTGCTACAAGCTGGTTTAGATCCAACGATTCTTGTCGGTGGTGAAGTTAATGCTTGGGAAGGCAATGCCAGATTAGGAAAAAGTAAATATTTAGTAGCCGAGGCAGATGAATCTGATGGTTCATTGGTGAAACACGCCCCAGCAATTGGTGTGATTACCAATATTGAACTCGATCATCCTGACCATTATGAAACATTGGAAGAAGTAGTTGATATCTTCCAAGAATTTGCTCAAGGTTGTCGAACTTTAATAGGTAGTATCGATTGTGCAACAGTACGCGATCGCCTGAAACCATCAATTAGTTACAGCCTACATTTAGATACCAACGCTGACTATACAGTTACTAATATTGACTATCGTGCTGATGGCACAACTGCCTTAGTTTGGGAACATGGCAAAGCCTTAGGTATGTTGAATTTGCGGTTACTCGGTCGACACAACCTCAGTAACGCTCTAGCAGCAGTAGCTGTAGGTCGAGCCGTGGGCTTAGAATTCGGGGAAATTGCCAAAGGTATTGCCACCTTTGAGGGTGCAAGACGCCGTTTTGAGTTCCGCGGTGAAGTCGATGGCATTACCTTCATTGATGACTACGCCCATCATCCTAGCGAGATTCGCGTTACTCTTGCGGCGGCACGCCTCCAAGCAAGACCAGGGCAGAGAGTCGTTGCTATTTTCCAACCCCACCGCTATAGCCGTACACTTACCTTTTTAGAAGAATTTGCTGATTCCTTTACTCATGCTGATTTAGTCGTGCTGACTGATATTTACAGTGCAGGGGAACCCGATTTAGGGCAAATCAGCGGAGAAGTATTAGCAGCGGCAATTGCTAAGCAGCACCCGCAGGTTATTTATCAACCAACCCTACCATTGGTACGCGAGTTCTTACTCAAAGCACTGCGTCCTGGAGATTTAGCATTGTTTCTGGGTGCGGGAAACTTAAATCAAGCGATTCCCGAAGTAATTGCTACACTTTGCGAACCAGCAAAAGCCACATCTTAAGTGATGACACTGGCTAGGTTGTATGTCTCAGCCAAGTGTCCTCCTAACTTACGACAGTTTCATAGAATTTTCACGAGAATGCCGTAGTTTTACGGTAAATAAATGTAAAAATTTTACTAATTAACTTAAAAATGACAATCTCTCAGGCAGCTGGCAACGTCTGCACAGTTTCTACTTTGGCTACAGAGAAACAGGAAACAGTTAATTCCGCCGAAAGTCAGGTAATTTACTTACCAAACACTGATTGTACAATTAAGTCCCAAGCTTCCTTGTCAGCGTTTACTTCCTATAGAGTTGGTGGAGCAGCTGAATGGTTTCTTGCTCCCCGCAACCTAGAAACACTACAAGCAGGCACTAGGTATGCAAAAGAACGTGGTCTTTCGGTAACAATAGTCGGTGCAGGATCAAATTTATTAGTCAGCGATCGCGGTCTACCAGGCTTAGTCATCGCTACTCGTCACCTGCGCCATAGTCACTTTGACCAAGAGACAGGCCAATTAACCGTCGCAGCGGGTGAATCAATTCCTAGCTTGGCATGGGCCGCAGCAGAATTGGGATGGGAAGGACTAGAGTGGGCTGTAGGTATCCCTGGAACCGTTGGGGGTGCTGTAGTAATGAATGCAGGCGCTCACAATAGCTGTATCGCAGATATGTTAGTTAGCGCTCAGATACTTTTACCTGATGGTACGCTAGAAACTCTTACTCCTGCGGAATTAGGTTACAGCTACCGAACTTCATTATTGCAAGGCAGCGATCTCATAGTTACCCAAGCCACCCTGCAACTCCAACCCGGTGCAGATCCAGCAAAAGTTTTAGCAGTAACCAAGCAACACAAACAGCATCGGTTAACTACCCAGCCTTACAACTTCCCTAGTTGTGGCAGTGTGTTCCGTAATCCCAAACCTTACTCTGCTGGATGGTTAATTGAACAAACTGGGCTAAAAGGCTTCCAAATCGGTGGAGCGCAAGTCGCACAACTCCATGCCAATTTTATCGTTAACCGTGGTGGGGCAAAAGCTAGCGATATCTTTTGTCTGATCCGTCATATCCAGCACCAAGTGCAAGACCGTTGGTCGATTTGGTTAGAGCCAGAAGTCAAAATGCTTGGAGAGTTTCAACCTGCTTGTTGAACTTGTAGAAACTTTATCCATCCAACATTTAAGTAGTCAGCAGCCAATACTAACTAATAGGCGATCGCTGATAGCTTTGTAAATGTTAGGGCGCATTAATTATGAGTAAAAAAAGAGGCAAATTGCCTACCGCATCTATAATTGAATTTGATTTGTTATTCAACGCACACGCGGACTATTTATTATGACAGGAAAAGGACAGGGGTTTGGCTTTGGCTTAGGAAAAATGAAAGAACTGGCCGAAGCTTTCAAAAAAGCACAGCAAGTTCAAGAAGGCGCAAAACGACTCCAAGAAGAATTGGAGCAGATGGAGATTCTAGGAGAGTCTGGCGGTGGTCTAGTTAAAGTAATTGTCAGCGGCAACCAAGAACCTAAGCGGGTAGAAATTTCTCCAGAAGCTCTAAAAGAGGGCGCAGAAGTACTGTCGGATCTCGTGACAGTGGCAATGAAAGATGCCTACAACAAGTCCACAGCCACAATGCGGGAACGCATGGAAGATTTGACCAGTGGGCTGGAATTGCCTGGGTTTTAGTCATTAGTCCTTAGTCATGAGGAGCCAGCGCGTTGCAAAGAAAAGCCTCTTGCGAAATCTCCGTACACGCTTATCGGGTTACCGCAAGTATCAGAATTTCTCTTAGCAAAGACGCTCTTGCTAGCTTGCTTAAGCGAAGGGGTACGTAGGGTTTCTCCTGTTGTGGCGACTGGCGTTTATAAGTCCCGAATTAAACTATGGACAAATGACTAAGGGCAAAAGACAAAGGACAAAGGACAAAAGTTATTTATGCCGTACAAGCTGCTGTTTGTCTGCCTGGGTAATATCTGTCGCTCGCCATCGGCAGAGAATATAATGAATCATCTGATCGAACAGGCTGGCTTGAGCAATCAAATTGTCTGTGATTCTGCTGGTACGTCTAGTTACCACGTTGGTAGCCCACCTGACCGACGTATGAGTGCTGCGGCCGCTAAAAAGCTGGGAATTGAATTGCGTGGTCAAGCCCGCCAATTTCACAAATCAGACTTTCAAGACTTTGACTTGATTTTGGCAATGGATCGAGCGAATTATGAGGATATCCTTTCTCTTGATCGAACCCAACAATACCACGACAAAGTAAGTTTGATGTGTGAGTTTTGCTCTCAGCATACCCTCAAAGAAGTTCCCGACCCCTACTACGGAGGTTCAGAGGGATTTAATCACGTGATAGATCTGCTGGTTGATGCATGTGAAGGTCTGCTCAAAGATATTATTAATCAGCAACTAAACACCTGAGTATTAAAGTGCGACAACATACTAGTCTACTAGACCATGTTTGATTGCAAAACGCACCAATTCTGCTCGGTTACTGGTTGCTGTTTTTCTTAATAAACTGCTAACGTATTTTTCTACTGTACGTGCACTCAGATGTAGCTGATGACCCATATCGGCATTAGAAAGACCATGAGTCAACAGTTCTAACACTTCTTGTTCTCTGGGAGTCAGAGATGAGAGCATCTGAGATTTTTCAATAGAAATAAACTGAGAGGGATGGGCTTCCAAGGCTTTTGTTTGGTTGGAATTGCCCAAATTCTCTTGATGAGAAAAGCGGTACTCAGATTGAATAATTTGCGATCGCTCCAGAAGATTACGAATAGCTGCTGCTAACTCTTCTAATTCAAACGGTTTGGGTAAGTATAAATCACACCCAGACTGGTAGCCCAGAATTCGCTCCTGGGTCTTGGTACGCGCAGTTAATAAAATTACAGGTAATAAACGGAACGCTGGTTGTTGACGCACCCGGCGCACCAATTCATAGCCGTTCATTCGCGGCATGACAATATCGGTGACGATCAAATCAGGCTGGTACTCCTCCACCATCATTAAAGCCTCTTGACCATCATTAGCCGTGATTACCGAGTAGCCAGACAGTTCAAGGTAATCGCTAATAGACAGACGAGTGCCCAGGTCGTCATCCACTACAAGGATCGTCAAGGGCATGGACAGTACACCCCTAGCATTTTTTTTAGTAATAAATTTACTTTTATGAGCACTATTAGTGAACACAGGCAATAATAGTGTGTTCTTATGTTTCATACTATGACAGGATTACCAGCTAATGACTGCCTGAGGGTTGATTTATAAAGAAAATCTTAAATCTTTAGAAAGGGTTAACTAAATGTAACGCAGTTTCTACTCTCAGTGCTTGAAAAGCGCAGATAATTTTGCACTTCATAACAACTCACCAAAACGATAGAGTCATCTTTTACCCTACTGTAAATTACAATTTACTTGATAAACAGTATTCCTGAGGCAAAAGTTGCGGGAAAATTTTTAATCGAGAACTTGAAAAAGCTAAATTAATAGGATAAGCCTGAGAGCCAAATTGACCACTGATCGTGGTTTAATATCCCTCCTATAAATTCATCAGCCAGTTCAAACGATTTTTTAGACACATTTTAGGTAAGTATAATTTTCAATGAGTGACAAGAGCGAAGGTTACAAAGTTATTAGCGACAATCGTCAAGCCCGTTATTTGTATGAAATTCTAGAGACTTACGAAGCTGGAATTCAGTTGACAGGAACCGAGGTCAAGTCGATTCGTGCAGGTAAAGTCAATCTTCAAGATGGCTATGCTTTAATTCGTAATGGTGAAGCATGGTTAATCAATGTACATATTTCCCCATACGTTGCTAGTGGGCAATATTTTAATCATGAACCACGTCGTACACGCAAACTGCTATTGCATCGCCAGGAACTCCGCAAGCTAATTGGCAAAGTGGAACAGCAAGGTTTGACTTTAGTTCCCTTGAAGATGTACTTCAAACGTGGTTGGGTGAAAGTTAGTATAGCCCTTGGTAAAGGCAAAAAGCTCCACGACAAGCGAGAAGATTTAAAACGACGCCAAGATCAACGCGATATTCAACGGGCAATGAAAAATTATTAAGGATTCAATGTGCCCAAACTATCACACTAGGGTGAGAATTTTAATGAAGTAAAAAGGCTGTTGTATATCCTCAGCGTGAGTTAAGAAAATCCCGACTTTATAGCCGCAGATTGATTTTGCTTATTGTCAAACCCGGTAAAGTTAAGAGTAACTTTTGAAAGGGATGAGAAACTTCGCTATGAAACGTAATTTAACCCAAGTGTTTGGCGCTGGCTTTATCACTTTGAGTATGGCTATGTTGCCCTTAACTCTACCTGTACAAGCCCAAACTACTACTGAAACAAGAACCGATACTGCTCCAACTACCACAACTTATGAGCGCGATGATTTTGATTGGGGTTGGTTAGGATTAGCTGGTCTATTGGGTCTAGCTGGTTTAGCAGGTAAAAAGCGTTCTGAAGAACCAACCCGTTATCGAGATCCAAGTACCCCAGGGGCAACTGGCTACAGGGAGTAAGCAATTTAAAATTAAAAAAAGTCAGTTGTCAGTTGTTACCTTACCTTGTTATTACTGACGACTGACTGATTTGATTTTGCCGTAGGTTTTTACTCGGCTGTAACTAGTTCTGGAGTTTTGTTTTGAGCTAAAGGTGTCCAGTAGCTAGCAATTAAGGCAACCCATAGCCACCAGAGACTATTAACTTCAGGACGAAACCAGACAGTATCGAAAGTACCATGAGCGAGCATACCTGCCATAGATGCAATTGCGCCAATTAACCAAAATCCCTCTACATTTCTCAATTGCCGCAATCGTCGCATTTGCAAGTAGCCTGTATTAAAGGTCACAATTAGTAGCCAAAGAAAACAGGCTAAACCAATAAAGCCAGTTTCTACGATGATTTCAAGCAAAATTGAATAGGCGCTTAAAGCACTATAACGGGGACGCTGATAAAGGGGATAGATTTTATTAAAAGCATTGTGACCAGGGCCAATACCTAGAATAGGGCGATCGCGAATCATCTCGAAGACAGCATCCCAGACATTTCGGCGAAAATTATTACTGCTGTCTTGGCGATCAGCAAAAATACTCGCTACTCTGAGGCGCACAGGCTCGACAAATATGACCGCTAACAGTAATACCCCTATTAAACCTCCCAAAATAATTGCTAGCGACCAAGTGCGCCAAAAACGAGGCATTTGTACGCTCCACCAATAAATTAGTAAAGCGATCGCTGTTAAAATTGCTATTACTAACCCAATCCAGCCACCGCGACTAAAAGTTAGAACTAGACAGGCAGTATTGGCAAGAAACATGGTCAATGCTAAAGCTTTCTTAATCCAGCTTTGCCACGCGAAAATTGCCACCAAGCTGAAAACTACTGCTGGTACAAGATACCCAGCCAATAAATTCGGATTACCCAAATAACTGTAGACCCTTGTAGTCTTAGAAAGAGGTGATTGCGGGTCAACCCAAGTTGCCAGTGCTGCGGCACCAAAAAACCATTGCCGTAATCCGTATACACTGACAATGAGCGACACGTGTAGATACAGAACAATCATCCAAGACCGGAGCCTAGGTATCCTCAGCACCCTAGCACAAAGGGCAAAAAGCAGTAAATAAAGCGTCAAAGTTACCAAATCATTCAACGCTGCCTTTTTCACTGGTGATAATGCTGTGGCTACTGCGGCAATTCCCCAGTAGAGCAATACCAGTAGGTGAATGGGGGTGGCTGATAAGACATTTGTTGGCGTTGCTTCATCCGATAAAGTCAGCAATAGCCAAAATCCTACACAAGCCGCCAGCAACAACCCTAGTAAGGTAGTCGAGACAAAAGGTGCTAGAGCATATACCAAACTAATTAAGGCGGCCGCTATTGTATCTCCCCACTGGATCAAGACACTACTTTGCCGCCAAGAGTGTAACTGCCCCACCAGAGAGCGGTATAGGTAGCTGGTAGCAAGATATTCTTGTACCGGGAAAGAAGATAAAGTAAATCGTTGCCAGACTAAATTCATAAAAAAGACTGTGATCAATTAGCACGCCGGCGCAGAACCTCGACTTGATCATAATGCGGGTAGTTATAAAAAGCTCATAACGCAGATTGCAAATTGGAAATTTAACCAATAATCTATAGCCATTAGTCAATATTGAATAATTGAATACTTTTGACTCTTGATTATTACCCATTACCTATGATTATGAAAAATTTCCAGCCGTGCTAATTCAATACAGCTATTTAGTAACTTTTTGTCAGATATCACTACTTGCTTCCGAGGAAACCGCCAGTTGCAAGGGTAAAGAAAGCACATAGCGGTATCCTGATTCTGGTGAGCCTTGAATCGAAATTTGTCCACCATGCAATTCCGCCAGTTGACAGCTAAGTAATAGGCCTAAACTTTCACGAGACAAACTACTGTGCGCTTTAGTTAGATCTATTCCTGAATTAACAGTCATGATATCTGAGTCGGAATCACTCAAGTTTTTTGAGTTATTTACTGCTAACGACAAATTCCCTAACTGCTCATGGGTTTCGGCATGAATATCGTAACTTGCTGTCTCACCTGTAAGCTCAAGCAGAGACAAGGGGCTAAGGCGAAAATAAGGGTCAACCTCAGTTATACCGTCTCCTAGCCAAGGATGCGAAACCCAAACACTGATGTTCAGCATATTTTCTTTGTAAGAGACGTGAATGCGAACAATACTACCTGTAGCAGAGAGTTGAATTACGCTAAAAATTAGGTGATATAGTATTTGTCGCACCTTTTCTTTATCCAAAGGACAAATGCGGCTGTGTCCTGGTTCTATAGACAAGCGAATATCTTGCTCACGGCGGTTAGCAGCTTCTTCTAGAGTATTGATAGCTTGTTGACATACCATTTCAATATCCACAGGAGCTAAATTCAGCTCAGTTGAGCTTTCAACCATTGCTCCTAGTTCGGTAATTTCGTTTACTAAGGATAGTAAGTATCGACCGCTATGTTGGATAATGTCTAGATATTCTCTTTGCTTAGTCGTCAAAGGCCCGTAAATCTCACGTCCTAGAACGCTAGCCATGCCTAGTACAGATGTTAAAGGTGTACGTAACTCCTGAGTTAGCTGTCCTAAAAGTTCAAGTTTTAGTTGCTTGGTAGAAACAGAGCCTTGTTCTAAGGCAGGCGGGGTAATTTTGATCTCACTAGTACTATTGTTATTCAGTGATAAGGTAAAAGTACTCTTGACAGGGGCGATTTCTGACTTTCCTTGTAACAGTCGGTTACGCTCAAATTCACTCATGCTCCAACGAGCGATGATTTGTAAAAACTCAATGTCTCGAGTGGTAAAGTTACGTGGTACTAGATCCATGACTGCTAATGCACCCAGGCAATGCCCTGAAGCATCAATCAAGGGTGCTCCTAAGTAAGCCCGTATGCCATAATCCTGCACTAACTTGCTGGCAGCCAGTACTGTATCCGTGAAATTATACGTATCATTAATCACTAAAAATTGAGAAGTATCTACCACTTGGGTACAGAAGGATTCATGGCGTAAAAGTTGGCGGCTTTGTGCCAAATGATTCATGATTCCTAGTGTCCTTAAGCCAAACGCTGACTTGAACCAGTGACGTTCGTGATCCACAAAGCCCAAGATGGAAATTGGTGCTTCCAAAAAGTGGGCAGCAGTTTGAGTGGCTTCTTCAAAGACCGGAATTGTTTCGGATTGCCGCAAACCTAATTCTGACAATGCTTCTAGGCGTTGTTGTTCTCTTGTTTCCTGGGAAGCCCAACCATCCTTCAGGGCAAATAATTTGTTTTCAGGCTCTACCATTGCCATCGCTACCTTAATAATTGCTCGATACTAGAATTCATATAACCGCTGTTACTGGGTTAATATTTGCTATTTTTAAGCATTCCCCAATTTAACCTCCGATAAACAAGCTTGGAGCAAAAATTTTCCATCCATACCGTTAAAAGTTGATGCGATCATCGACAGATTCATAGCGACTGGCACTAAATGTTCTAATCTAGGCTGGTGCAATCAGTATTACTTGAGGTTTTGATGTCAGTTAGCGTTAGTTTTGACTTTGACCTGGGTAATATAACACTAAGGATGGAAAATATAAAGTTTTTACAATTTTTATATATAGCAAGTAAATTCGTTGTGTCTATACTCAATTTTTGTTTATCTAAAATACATTTACTTTAGGTAAATAGAGTAATTTGTTGTTTAAAAAATACTAATTATGAAAATTGTGTATTAGTTAATATTTTATTTTACCAAGCTAGATGCTAATTAATAAAAACTTTATCTAGAATAATTGCTTTAAATAAACTTCTAAATAGCTAATTTAAACTTTGTATAATCAAAACACAAAATTAATAAGAAAATTACTAATTACTAATTAATATAATTGCCCATTTTTTCATATTAAGCCATAAATGAATTAGCTATTTTCAGACAGATTTTTGATATTTAATTTTGAGGCTATCTGGCGATGAATAAAAGGGCTATTAGAATTCCTTTTGTAGACCTTAATTTACAACACCAGCCGATTCAAACTCAACTAGAACAGGCAATACAAGCTGTTTTGAAACAAGGAGATTTTATTTTAGGAGAGGCACTGTCGAATTTTGAGGCAGCGTTTGCGGCAGCGTCTGGTACAGAATATGGTGTAGGTGTTGCATCAGGTACCGATGCGATCGCCCTCGGCTTGGAAGCGTGTAATATTGGCACTGGCGATGAGGTGATTTTACCCACTAATACTTTTATCGCAACACTGATTGGGGTACTACGGGTTGGCGCAAAACCAATATTGGTAGATTGCGATCCTCAAACAGCTTTAATTGATTTAGAGGCAGCAGCAAAGGTAGTTACACCTCGTACCAAAGCAATTATCCCGGTACATCTTTATGGACAGATGGTGTCGCCACGACAGTTGTTGGACTTTGCCGATACCTACAAACTGCTAATTTTTGAAGATGCAGCACAAGCACACTTAGCAGAAAGAGACGGATATCGTGCTGGTTCAGTGGGAATAGCAGCAGCTTTTAGTTTTTACCCTAGTAAGAATTTAGGGGCTTTCGGGGATGGGGGAATGGTAGTAACGCGAGATCCAGATATAGCTCAAAAAATGGTGCGCTTGCGGAATTATGGTACATCCCAAAAGTATTTTCATGTTGAGGCAGGTACGAATAGTCGTTTGGATACCTTGCAAGCAGCAGTTTTACTAGAAAAACTACCATATTTGCCAAAATGGAATAGCGATCGCCTCAGTATTGCCCAGCAGTATGATCTTGAACTATTACCCTCAGCATCTGCTGGCATTATCCCTATGCAAAATCAAAGCGATGCAGGGCACGTATATCATCTTTATGTCATTAAAGTTGATGAGTCTTGCCCTCTAACACGCCAGCAAATCCAGGACAAACTTACAGCAGAAGGAATTCAAACTGGTATTCATTACCCGATTCCCTGCCACCTTCAGCCAGCATTTACTAATTTAGGTTATCAACTAGGAGATTTCCCCCAAGCAGAAAAGTTGGCAAAGCAAATATTATCTTTACCTATGTACCCAGGGTTAAGTAATAGCCAAATTCAAGAAGTGGTAGCGGCTATTGCATCAATCCTTAGTAGTGAACAACAACAGTTGTTGTGCATTTAATTTTCTGTCTAACTACTTAGTCAGCGATCAGTTATCAGTAAACAGACTGGTAACTGAAAATAATTTCAATTTTAAACTACTTAAATCATGGCACTCCAGCAGGTTAAAAATAGAAACACGAGACAATTGCTCAGTTTAGCAACTTTAGGGGTTTTAGTGCTGCTTTATGCGCCTATATTACTGCACTGGCTGGATGGTTGGTTGCACAAAAATATTAGTACAGAACACGAATATTTCAGCCATGGTCTTATTGGTCTACCATTTGCCGCTTACCTAGTTTGGATGAACCGAAAAAAATGGCAACGTCTGCCAGATATTATCCATCCTTTAGGTGCTGTGTTGCTTTTAATAGGAGGAATTTTTTATTTAAGTGGTGTCACCGAGTGGGTTAACCTTTCCTTCCCCGCGATCCTGGCAGGTTTATGCTTATGGTTCAAGGGTATCCCAGGATTGCGATCGCAAGGATTTCCTCTACTTTTGGTATTTTTGGCAACTCCAACGGCAGTTCCTTACCTTATTGCTCCTTACACCTTACCTCTTCAAAGTTTCATTGCTGGTACGGTAGGCTTTATATTGAATCAGTTTGGCATGGAAGTAAGTGTTAATGAGATTAATCTTTATGTGGGTGGACGGATTGTGGAAGTTGCCCCTTATTGTGCAGGGCTAAAAATGCTGTTTACTACTCTCTATGTCAGCTTGATGCTGCTTTATTGGACAGGTGCTTTGTCTTCACGCCGCACAACTAGTTGGTTTTTATTAATTGCTGTTTTGATTAGTATTAGTGCCAATATTGTTCGCAACACTATACTTACCTTCTTTCATGGTACGGGTCAAGAAGCGGCTTTTAAATGGTTGCATGACGGCTGGGGTGGCGACCTCTACTCTGGTTTAATGCTGCTGCTATTAGTGCCTTTGCTAAATCGGATTAATAGCTATTTTTCAACAGTTTCAGATATTGAATCAGAAGCAGAAAGTTAGATTAGTATAAATTATCCATCTTGTGGAGTCGGCGTCTTGCCCGCCCTAATAATGCAATCTGTATGCCCGATAGCTTAATTAATTGAACAAAACTATTTATACAGATTTTGCGATCGCTAATCTATGAATTCTTAAAAGAACAATGTCAATATTACTGAACTCATAACGTTATCTTAAAAAGTAAACTTTTGTCTAAATATTAGAAATTTATTAATGATTTACTTAAATAAGTTTTTTAAAGTAAGCCAATGGAATCAAGTAGTAGCGCTTTTATTATTACTACTGCTGTTCGCTATTGGAAGCGTTCCCGGATACCTGACAGGACACTGGCAATGGAAACAGCCACCACCTATCACCAGCTTGAAAGCATTGAAACATATACGCAACTCTGGGTTAACTCTTCCTGGTTGGCAAACTATTGAGCAGGTGCAACAACAAATTGGTGAACAAAAATGGTCGTTACAGCTAATTAAGAAAGAAGACTCGCAAACTCAAGCTATACTGCTGTTGCTACCGCAAAATGGCCCAATGGATCAACCTGAGGTGGAGTGGACAGACATTAACGGTTGGGGAAAGTCACGTTGGGGAAAGTGGGATATAGCTCAATATCGCTCGGCTCAATTTGCTGTGAAACAGCCTAGAGAAACTCAGGTAGAAGCTAGGTTCTTTCGCGCTTCTACACAACAGGAAACTTTTGGTGTGTTGCAGTGGTATGCTCTACCGAACGGGGGACACCCATCACCTTTTCGTTGGTTTGTAGCCGATCAATTGGCACAGTGGCGTAAGCAGCGAGTTCCTTGGGTAGGTGTGAGCATTCTCGTTCCAATGGAGCCTTTAGGTCAAGTAGAAAAAATTTGGCCTTTAGCCGAATCTATTGGCCAGAAAGTACAAGCTGCATTAATGGCAGACTCTTTACAGAGCAATTAACGAGTGCGTTTGTGCAGAGATATAGTTATGTGGTGTCAGACCGCAGATTTTTGCTGAGATATTGGTAGTGATGCGATTGCCCTAAAGGGCACTGCGCTTCGCGCAATCGCTAGCTCGGCAGCGATTAACCATGCTATATTTTATCCTTTTTACACATGGTAATTTCTCGTAGGAATCAGAGACACTTTAGGTATTTCCAGAGTAAAATAACGGCTCGGCATAATCCATTCTGAGTCTAGCTTTCCTGCACATAATGTTTATATTTTACAGTTCTCATAGGCGCGCATTCAGTGCCATGTGTGTTGTCACTCTTCAAGTAGGTGTTTGTTTAACAACAACAGCCCAAGTTGTTGCTCAGTCTTTACCTTTTCCAGGGCAACCATCAGGGCAATCCTCTTCACCCCCGTCACCTACTGACGTTGTATTTCCGGCTTTCAATGACGAAATTTCTCCCCAACTCAACCGATACCTTCTAGGGCCAGGAGATGTAATTAGTGTTGCACTTCAACGCCCTCCTGGCCCCTATCGCTTAGGGCCGGGAGATAGCATTAGTGTCGTAGTTCAACGTTTTTCTGATTTGAGCTTTCAAGCAGCAATTAACCCAGAAGGAAATGTTATTGTGCCCCTGTTGGGAACCGTGTCAGTGCAAGGTTTAACTTTGCAAGAAGCACAAGATAAAATGCGCTTGCTGTTCAATCGTTATGTAATTAATCCAGCAGTAGTTTTGTCATTGGCAGGGCAGCGTCAAGATTTAAATTTTCAAACTGCAATTAACTTAGAAGGTAATATTGTTGTGCCACAAGTTGGCACAATATCCTTACAAGGCTTGAGTTTGGAAGAAGCACAAGAGAAAATTCGCTTGGGTTTGAGCCGTATTTTTGTTGATCCAATTGTAGTAGTGTCGTTGGCAGGTGCAAGACCAGTTCAAGTTACCATTAGCGGGGAAGTATTTCGGCCAGGAATTTATTCTATTGCATCGTCAACACCTCGTGTCGCTGATGCTTTGCTAACAGCAGGTGGTTCTACGATGATTGCAGATTTGCGACAAGTACAAGTGCGTAGGAGATTGGTTGATGGTTCTGTGATTTCACAAACTATTGATCTGTATACAGCGTTGCAAAATGGCAAATCTCTACCTAATTTACGGTTGCAAGACAGCGATGCAGTAATCGTGCCACGTCGTGAAATTGGGACTGATGATGGTTATGACCGCAATCTGGTAGCTCGTTCCACATTGGCTGTGCCACAGATTAGAATTAGAGTTTTAAATTATGCTGCGGGGGGTATTGCCAATCAAGTACTGCCTAATGGGAGTACTTTTATAGATGCCTTGGGAGGGATTAATTTAGACACTGCTAACCTCCGGGATATTGCCTTAGTACGCTTCGATCCTGAAAGAGGGCAAGCCGTTACTCAAAGGCTTGATGCGAAAAAAGCACTTAGAGGCGATATGTCTCAAAACGTGCCGCTTCAAGATAATGATGTTATTGTTGTTGGTCGAAACCTCATTGGTAGAATTACCAATGCCCTCACTACGATTACACAACCATTTTTTAATGTTCAAAGCTTTATTCGCTTTTTTGACTTCTTTAACGGTGGGTCAAAATAGTTACCAGATTGGAAAGATAAGGAGGATGAGGCTGAAAGGTGTAGGTTTTTTAAATTTCGCGTTTTAATCGACGTGGCAACGCGGGGAAAGATTTCGGAACGAAAAAATCGGCTTCAGATTGAATGTGAAAAACCTATATTTGTGAGGGTGGATGAGGGAAATAGCGGGACAACAGAAGGGAGATGAAAGGAAATAATTAATGACAAATGCCAATGCCTCATGCCCAATGCCCAATGACCAATGACTAATTTGCTATGACTCTACCAATTGTTAAACGCTATCTTATTGCCTTTGAGAAGTATAAGTGGATTGGATTAGCCAGTTTTGCTTTAATTGTAGCAGGGTCAACGGTAGTGGCTATACAGCCAGAACCACCAGCTAGCTACATAGCAAACGCTGCACTTACCTACAATCGTCCACCAGTTTTATTTTCAGCGACTGGTAGCGAAATTCAGCAACAAGGGCAGGAACTAAACGAACAGGTTTTGCTATCAAATACACTCATCGAAGCTGTAGCAGCAAAACTCAACATTAAACCCAAAACAATTGGTGCAAATGTAGTTCTTGTTTTACCTAAAAAAAATCCCAAGACTGGACAATTAGAATCCACAATATTAGATCTTAAATATAAAGATAGCGACGCTAAACGGGCCACAGAAGTAGCGCAGGAATTGATGCTAGCAATGGTCAAGTTGAGTGGTGAGATTAATACAGGACGATTAAAAGCAATTATTCAAAAAATCAATGAACGTTTACCACAAGCGAAGTTAGAACTACAAACGGCAGAGAAGAGGTTAGAACAGTACGATCGCAGAGAACGACCAGCAATATTAGCATCTGAGAATGGTAGTTTACTGACTGCGGTTACTAGTAGTCAAAATCAACAACGTCAAATTCAACTGACTATTTCTGGTATTGATGCCCAAATTCGCAGTTTGCAAAACAAATTAGGTTTAAATGTTAGCCAAGCTTATATTTCTTCTGCTTTGAGTGCTGATCCAATTATTGCGAACTTGCGATCGCAAATTTATCAAGTTGAGTCACAAATCGCTGTTCTCCGCAGAGATTTACGACCAGAACATCCAACGATGATTCAGTTGCAGCGTCAAAAACAAGCGGCGGAGGAATTGCTACAGCAACGTGCTGTTGAGGTGGTAGGAGGTGGCGGTACAACAGCACCTTTGGCTGGTGATGTCTCTAATATTCGCACTCGCAGTAACTTAGATCCAGCACGGCAACAGTTGGCAAATCAGATGGTGGCTTTGCAAACCCAGAAGGACACGCTTCAGCAACAATTAATTCAGCAAATACGAGAAGAAGCCCGACTACGACAAGCGTATTCATTAATACCCAATAAACAATTAGAGCGATCGCGTTTGGAACAGGAGGTAACACTTAAAAAAGCTGTCTATGACAAAATGCAAGCGAAGCTCGCCGATGCTAAGACTGCAGAAGCAGAAACTGTCAGTAGCTTCAGCATTGCTAGAGAACCAACCATTATTGCTGATGCCGTAAAACCGAAAAGTTTGCCTGTTACATTGGGCATTGGTGGTTTTATGGGATTAGTAGTTGGTGGTGGTGTAGTCTTTCTGTTAGGTTCGCTAGAAGGTACTTTCAAAACTAGAGAAGATATCCGCGAGAGTCTTAAGCAACGGGAAGTAACTTTACTAGGAGAATTACCTTTTATACCAGTTGATGATTTACCTACAGAAGCTTTGCCAGTCATACTGGCTGCCGATTCTCCTTATTTAGAATTTTATGAGAAGTTTCGTAGTAATGTGCGCCGTCTTGGTGGCAAAAATTTGAAAATACTTTTAATCACCAGCACTGGCAAATCTGAAGGTAAGACTACAAGTGCTTATAACTTGGGCATAGCTTCTGCTCGTGCTGGTAAAAGAACTTTAATTATTGAAACTGATTTGCGATCGCCTTCTTGCTGTTCATCATTAAAAGTTACTCCTGACCCTGATGCTACTATTGAACCTTTGCGTTATTACGCCACTTTAAGTGAATGTATTCGCTTAGTTCCTGATGTAGAAAATTTATATATTCTGCCTAGCCCTGGCCCTGTGCGTCAATCTGCTGCTGTCATTGAATCCAGCGAAATGCGGCGGCTAATGGAGGATGTACGCGAACGTTATGATTTAGTAATTTTAGATAGTAGTCCTCTTAGTTTATCGAATGATCCTTTATTAATCCAACCATACAGCGACGCTATAGTAATTGTTGCCCGACCAAACTATACACAAGAAAATATGTTAGGTGAAGCTATTGATCAATTAGTTGAATCTGAGCTAGGGCTGTTAGGAGCTATTATTAATGCTGCTGATATCACCGTTTCTTTGCCTCAGCCAATTGAAAAAGCAACAGATTCTTCACTTGGGGAAAAATCTGAAATTATAGAAGATTCGGAAGCAGAAGTTCCAGTTATTTCTAAGAACAACTAATCAAAAATTAAATTATTCATTTTGTGGGATAGACAAGATACCATCCCACAATGTTTATCTGGAAGCCCCTTAGAGTAGCGTTACAGCGCTACTAATATTTGCACTTAAACAGCCCAACACAGGAGTGAATTCAGAATTTCTTCGCTATACTTTTGTGCTATTAAAAATATTCTTGCTTAGGTTTATCGCTAAACAAACCCAATATAGGCCCAAGAATAGCTCCAAAAACAAAACCACCCGCATGGGCCCAGTATGCAATTCCGCCACTTTCCATACCGATGTTAGTGGGTGTTTCGAGACTAGCAACACCGTAGAAAGCTTGTTGGAGAAACCAAAATCCTAAAAAGAAATATGCAGGAACGCGAAAAGTAGGAAAGAAAAAGCCTAATGGTACTACACCAAGAATTTCAGCTTGGGGAAAGCGGAGAATATATGCTCCCATAACACCAGCGATCGCACCACTCGCCCCCAAGGAAGGAATGTTAGAATTTTGGGCAAAGTACCACTGAGTTAATGATGCCAAAATGCCGCAAGATAAATAGAAAAGCAAATATTTGGCATGGCCTAACTTATCTTCAACGTTGTTACCAAAAATCCAGAGAAACAACATATTGCCAGCTAAGTGCAATAAACCGCCGTGCAAAAATTGTGAGGTAATTAAACTTGCCCACTCTGGTACAGGTTGATGTACAGATATACCAGCAAAACTTAAGGTAAGTTCTCGCGGAACTACCGCCGCAAGATGTAAAAACCCATCTAATGCTTGCGGAGGAAGACTAGCTTCATAAATAAAAGCGAGGACATTGGCAGCAATTAGTCCAAAAGTTACATAAGGCGTGATTGTTGTGGGATTATTATCTCTAATTGGAACCACGGGCGTTAATTCCTCATCTATAAGCAACTAGCTTCACAGTACTGACTTTTGCTAGTAGTTGCTTCTACCTCGTGGATAGATATACAGATGATTAATGCTTTTGGCAGATAGGCGATCGCTCTTTCCAGAGATTCGCTATATTAAATTCACCTTATGTCTACTTTGTTACTGTAGCGATGATTCAGTAAAATAGTCTGGTTGTTCTGCTGTAGGCAAGCGTGCCAAGCAGTTAGGTAGAAGCATTGTCACAATGAACTGGCTAGCCCACTTGTTATTGTCTGAACCGAATGTTGAGAGCCGCTTAGGTAATCTCCTGGCTGACATTGTGAAAGGGACGGCTCGTCAGGAATTGAATTTTAATATCCAGCGCGGAATTGCGTGTCATCAAGTAATTGATCGGTTTACAGACAGTCACATAGTTGTGCAACGAAGTAAAGAGCGCATTGACTCAAGCTATAGGCGATTCGCTGGCGTACTTGTGGATGTTTTTTACGATCACTTCCTCGCAAAAAATTGGTTGGAATATTCCAATGTAACTCTTGATGAGTTTACAGCAGAGATATACAACTCATTTCGAGCTTATCAAGGTCAGCTTCCTTTGCTAGTTCGTGAAGTAATTTCTCACGTAGCTGCTGAAGATTGGTTAGGAGCTAACCGCAATGTGGCTGGTATAGAAAACGCTCTCTTGCGGATATCAAAGCGTCTGTCGCGGCGACTGAACAGACCGTTTCTTTTAACCCCAGCTATCAGCGAACTCATCACCCACTACGATGCTTTTGAGGATGACTTTCAAGAATTTTTTCCACAATTATTTTCCCATGTGCAGAATTGGTGTGTTGCTTAGTTCATCCTAATAAATACCCTTCTCTTTCTTTGCGTACTTTGCGTACTTTGCGGTTCGTTTTTTAAATTAAACCCAAATTCATAGAGAATTGGTATTAAATTCACATTTGCTGCTCAAACTCATGTTTTTTGCTAATTCCTTAGAAAATCAACTCCAGCGTTGGAACGAAACCATCCGCAATCAGCCACAACATCCCAATGCTTACATTCGTCGCGGTATGGTTAATTTTCAGCTTGCGAAAATTGATGAATCCATTCAAGATTTTGATACAGCAGAAAAATTAGATGCCCGTCTCAAACCATATCTGTGGCAACGTGGCTTATCGTACTATTATGCAGAAAGATTTACTGAAGGCGCTCAACAGTTTGAAATAGATTTGACAGTTAACGCCCAAGATATAGAAGAAACAGTATGGCGATATCTGTGCATAGCTCGCCTTTCTAATGTGGAATCAGCACGCAGTTCCCTATTAACTGTCAAAAATGACCCTCGCCGAATTATGCAGAGTGTGTATGAGTTGTATGCAGGAAACTGCACACCAGATGATGTTTTAAATGTTGGGAAATCAGAAGGAGTCAAAGGTAATTTTTATAGTCATCTTTATCTAGGATTATATTACGAAGTTGAGAATAATCTGGAATTAGCTCAGGGATATATAGTTAAAGCTGCTGATAATTACAAAATTGATGATTATATGTGGTATTTAGCACGAGTACATAAAAATCTACGAGGATGGCGATAGTCTATGTACTAATGTTCCAGCATTTTCTCGCAAAGGTGCTTAATGCGATCGCCCCCTCAAGTCTAGCCGATTGTATCTTGCTGATTGCTTGGCTGGGACGATGTTGACTCTAACCCAAAATCTGCAAAAATGACCCTACAGATATTTATGCTGTTGACCAGTCTTCAGTCCGCAATTCTACGATTTTTCCAAAATCTGACTCATTACGGGTGAGTAAGATTGCGTTGTTGGTTAACGAGATCGCGGCAATTTTCAGATCCATATTCCCTAGACGAGGATAGGCTTTTCGTAAGCGTTGATGCTCTAGAGCAGCTATACGGCTAAAAGGGAGAATTATGATCGCTTGGTAGTCTGTTGCAAGTTGCTGTAATCCTTGATATGCAAGGACTTGTTCCTCTAGCGTTTTCGCCCTAGATAGAAGATTGAGCCGACCTCTGACTTGCTCTTCGTAGGTAATCACAGTCACTGCAACTTCAAGCCCTTCAACCGCTGTCAGCCTCGTCAGGATTCGCTTTCCCTCTTCTCTGTTACGCTGGATGAGGCTGAGATGATCGGTGTCAAGAATGTACATTTTGGAGTATTAGCGAACTACTCAGCAGATTTACGCCATTCTTGCCCAAGGCGAACCGCTTCATCAAAGGTCGGGTCGTTTTCAAAGCTACCCGCAACTTTTAACCACCAGGGGGTTTGCTTCTGGAGAAACCCAGACAGCATCTGTTTCATTTGTGCCAGTTCTGTCTCTAAAGTTGCAACTCGCGCTTCGAGTTGTTGAGATCGTTCTTCAAGCTGCTGGGAAGTCATAGGCATCTGCGGCAAGTTAGAGTTTAACAAGCATTATAGCGAGATATCTAAAGTCACTGACTATCGGTGGCTTCGGTTTCAATTGGTAAGGGCGTAATATATGTGTGGTTTATTTGCACCCACAGCGTTGCATAAATGCCGGATGAATTGAGATTTTTGACGGGGGATGAGGGGATGGTGGGACGCGGAGACACAAAGATGAGAAATGGCGGGGGATGAGAGAAATGAGGAGATTCAAGAATACGATGATTACTCATTAAAAAAGTTTTTACGTATTTGTACGACATTTGCGTAGGGATTTAGCAATGGTAAACCCTTACAGCATGGTCTATTTACCTAAAAAATAGCTGTAATATCAAAAATCACTCTGCTGTAAAAGCGAATACCGCCCTTAATGCTTCTGAACTCAGGGTAGGATAGTTTTCTAGCACTTGTTGTTCTGTCCATCCCGCAGCAAACAAACCCAATAAGAACTCTACAGATAAACGAGTTCCTTTCACAGTCGGCTTACCCAGCAAAATTTTTGGGTCTGAATGAATGTACTGTCGCCAGTCCATAGTTTCTACTCCGACAAAGTTACAGCTATTGTTGCACAGGATGATTGTTGTTTGGTTGCCTAGAGAACAGACGCAATGAAGATAAGGGAGATGCGATCGCCTTGATGAATTTCTAGAAGATTTTCCCACTGTGAGCCGCGCACAGGCACAAAAATATTTACAATCATTGCGATCGCTTCACTTGCAATGACAAGTTTGTATCCAGAGTTAACATTGGATATTCGTTCATGGAGCTAAAAGCCTCATTAATGAGTATCAAAGACTCGTTCACGAGTATAAAAGCCTCATTAATGAGTATCAAAAACTCGTCGACGAGGATAAAAGCCTCATTCACGAGTATCAAAGACTCACTGACGAGGATAAAAGCCTCATTAATGAGTATCAAAGACTCGCTGACGAGGATAAAAGCCTCATTCACGAGTATCAAAGCCTCGCTGACGAGGATAAAAGCCTCATTCACGAGTATCAAAGACTCACTGACGAGGATAAAAGCCTCATTAATGAGTATCAAAGCCTCGCTGACGAGGATAAAAGCCTCATTCACGAGTATTAAAGACTCGTTGACGAGTATAAAAGACTCGCTGACGAGGATAAAAGCCTCATTCACGAGTATCAAAGACTCGCCGACGAGGATCGACTAAGTACTAATGTCCCAATAATTTATCCCGCAGATGCTTAATGCGATCGCCTCTCACTGAATTCCGGTCGTACCTAAACAGAATCATCGGTGGGCTCGGGTTCAAACTGTACTTGTCGGTACAAATGGGCGATCACTATTTCTACATCCACCGATTCCAGCTGCAATTTCTCATCCAAATTATACTCCGACAGCACCCATTTCCCCTGTTCGTTACGCCGAAACACTTCCACCCCTGGTTGCGCTACTTGTACTAAAACATATTCTTGCAAGGTTGGAGATTGGCGATATTTGGCAAACTTCTTTCCCCTATCTGCTGCTTCTGTTGAAGGTGATAGCACTTCGATAATTAAACAGGGAAATTGTATCAACTGTGGCTCGGTATCTCTTTCGTCACAAGTTACCACTACATCAGGATAAAAATACTTTTGCCCCGGTTCAACCTGCACCTTTACATCTACAATGTATACTTCGCAGGAGCGATCGCCCAAGGCATCATCTAAAAGCTTAAAGAAATTGGCAGAAACCCGATTATGGTTGCGCGTACCACCACTCATCGCTACAACTTCCCCGTCCCAATACTCGTAGCGTTGTTCTTGGATGGGTTCCCAAACGAGATATTCTTCAGCACTCATCAAAATGCGATCGGGTAGAGCAACCATCGGCGCGATTGGGAAATGTTTTATTTTATCTAGGATAGCGAAAAAAGAGCGATCGCTTTATTGCTATCCTGACCGAGTATTAACGCCCCAATAATTTATCTCGCAGGTGCTTAATGCGATCGCGCAAACTTGCAGCTTCTTCAAATTCTAGTTTTTTTGCTGCTTCTTTCATCTGTGCTTCGAGTTTCACAATCAAGTCGGGAATGTCTTCTAGTGGTAATTCATCTATATGTTCGTCTACTACTTTTAAATCTGTTGCATTCAACCGCCGAGAAACTTCTAAGAAAGACAAAATTGCATTACTCGATTTTTTCACAATCGGTTGTGGCGTAATTCCGTGCATTTTGTTGTACGCCATTTGAATTCCCCGCCGTCTGTCTGTTTCATCGATAGCTTTAATCATGCTATCTGTCATGTTGTCAGCATACATAATTGCTTGTCCCTTAACATGACGTGCGGCTCTACCGATAGTTTGAATTAAGGAACGCTCGGCTCGCAAGAATCCTTCTTTATCTGCGTCCATAATTGCGACTAAAGAAACTTCTGGCAAGTCCAAACCTTCGCGCAGTAAGTTTACACCAACCAAAACATCAAATTTACCACCGCGCAAATCCTGCAAAATCTCAATCCGCTGTATTGAATTAATTTCTGAATGCAGATACCGCACGCGAATACTGTGGTCTTCCAGATATTCTGTTAAATCTTCCGCCATACGCTTAGTTAGTGTAGTAACTAAAACTCTTTCGTGGCGGTCAACTCTGTCTTTTATTTCTCCTAATAAATCATCTATTTGTCCTTCTGTAGGACGCACAGAAATTTCTGGATCAATTACGCCGGTTGGTCGAATTACTTGCTCAACTATATGACCATCAGAAATTTCTAATTCCCAATTTCCTGGGGTAGCAGAAACAAAAATACACTGATTAACTTTTTCCCAGAATTCTTCTGCTTTCAAGGGACGGTTATCAGCAGCACTAGGAAGTCGAAATCCATGCTCAATTAAGACTTTTTTTCTGGCTTGGTCACCGTTATACATACCGCGAATTTGCGGTACGCTAACGTGAGATTCATCAACAACCAAAAGCCAATCTTTAGGAAAATAATCAATTAAAGACTCTGGCGGTTCACCTGCTAACCTTCCTGCTAAGTGGCGAGAATAATTCTCCACACCGTTGCAGTAACCGACTTCACGCAACATTTCTAAGTCATACCGTGTGCGCTGATCTATACGTTGTGCTTCTAATAATTTCCCAGCTTGCTCTAATTCGGCTTTTCGCTGTTTTAATTCTGCTGCAATATCATTACAAGCTGCTTCTAAGCGTTCTTCTGGGGTGACAAAGTGACGTGCAGGGTAAATATTGACAGCTTGTAGACTGTTGATAATTTCACCCGTTACTGGGTCAATATAGCGAATCGCGTCAATTTCATCGCCAAAAAATTCTACACGAATAATTCGGTCTTCATAAGCTGGGCCAATTTCTAAAACATCTCCCCGTACCCGAAAACGTCCCCGACCCATTTCTAAATCGTTGCGGCTATACTGCACATTTGCCAAATCCCGCAAAATCTGGCGTTGATTGACTTCCATACCAATTTGTAGAGGAATGGCAGCTTTGAGGTATTCTGAGGGAATCCCCAAACCGTAGATACAGCTAATGGAAGCAACGACAATCACATCACGGCGTTCAAACAGCGATCGCGTCGCTGAGTGCCGCAACATATCTATTTCATCATTAATTGAGGCTGTTTTTTCAATATAAGTATCGGTAACTGGAATATACGCTTCCGGCTGATAGTAATCGTAATAACTGACGAAATACTCGACGGCGTTGTTGGGAAAAAACTCGCGCAACTCGTTACAAAGTTGTGCGGCGAGGGTTTTATTATGCGCCAGTACCAAAGTAGGTTTGCCAATCTTCTCAATTACTGCTGCTACTGAAAATGTCTTACCAGTACCGGTAGCTCCTAGTAAAGTTTGGTAACGATTGCCAGCTTGAATACTACTTACTAGTTGTGCGATCGCTTGTGGTTGATCGCCTGTTGGACTAAAAGGAGCTTGAAGACAAAATTCTGTCATACAGTTGTGCCAGAAATACCCTCTCCCATAGTAGCGATCTCACTCTGCACTCGTCGTACCAGATTAGTTAAACAAATAGATAGCAATCTTTCTTTACATAAATTATTTTATTGGATTTACTTATGTGTACATTTTGAAGATAATTATACCTATATGAGGTTTTTTAAGGTTAAACTCTCTTATATAGAAAAAATTCACGTCAGTTTAATTATTGTAAAAAACAGTTAACAAACCGGAGGAGTTAAATTATGAGTATCAGCAGCACTGGCAAAGCGGTTAGTCCTCGACAAAAGCGTGCCAAGCTAAAAGGAGAAAGTACAGTGGAAGTAGAAAATAACCAGGGTAATAGCTTGAATACAGATAAAGTCGAACAAGGTAGCGATCAGCCAGTGCAGAATGAGACTCATGGAACACTCGCGCTTGCTGGAGTGCGTCCCATAGCGAGCAGCGATTTAGAAGTTGCTGAGACAGTTTCAATTGCCGGGATACGTCCAATTAGCGCTGGTGGTTTAGAAGTGGTTGAGACATATAACGTTATGGGAATTCGTCCCATTGGTGCTAATACAATGCAAGTCGTTGATAGCATGAACCTTTCTGGCATTCGTCCAATTGCCTCAAGCGCACTGGTAGTTTCTGAAAACTATTCGGTGTTCGGTAACCGTCCAATAGCATCCAATGTCATTGACGATTCTGACGGTCTGATGGGTTTTATCGATTAGACACATATTAGACACACAATTTATTTCCATAAATTTATCAACCCGGCTCTATAGAGAAGCCGGGTTTATTTATTTAATAGTCAGCAATATTTATAATAAATATCAAATATTTTTCAAAAATAGTAGCGAATTCTTTAATGATTAACTCTCCAGACTTTCCAGATTTTAGGTGCGGTCATTTTATTTTGCACACATCGTAATTAATTAAACATTCTTGTAGCCTGCCATCTCACCTACATAAAGTGCTGCTCTACAAGAAAATATAGTTTTCTTCTCTGTCTTCTAGTATAGATGGTTAATATATCTAGTGGCGGAAGGCTAGAGAGAAAAGATTAAGTTACTTTGTAGAGGTAATCACAAAAAAGCTCAGAGTTACAAACTAACTTTGCAGCAAATTCCATATTAAAAGAAGGAGTAGAAAATGAGTTTAGAAGATCGTGCAAAAGCTACAGCTAAAAATATTGAAGGTAAAGCGCAAGAAGCCGCAGGAAACGTAACAGGAGATCCTGAAGATAAAACTGAAGGCAAAGCAAAGCAAGCTGAAAGCGAAGTTCGTCACGGCATCGAAGATGTAAAAGATAACGTGAAGAAAAAGCTTGATTAAAAATTAAGTTTTTTGCAAAAAGTTTAAGTATATAACTGGGTGCTGCTTAATTTTTGCAAAAAACAACACAGAATTGAAGCTCCGGCTTTACCCTATACCCCTATTATCCCCTTTACTCTAAGGGAATAGTAGGGAAAATACATCTTGATTTAGAAAAATTTTTCTTTTTTAAGATGTAATAGCTGAGATATATTTTGTTAGCTTACCAGTGTTATTTATTAAAAATGCCTTTAAAAGGTAAGCATATAAAAATCAAAAATGGAATTAACTTGAGTTATTCTATCTGTTCCTTGAATGTTTTTTGGGAGGTTAAAAAATGATGCTGCTTCAGCAGAGTCGCAAAATCTTGATGAGTTTTATCTTGATTTTGGTTCTTACGATAACCACTGCCTGCGGCGGCAGTAACGTGGCACAGCTTGACCGCACAACTAACCCACCAGTAGTTGGTCGAGATGTAAACTATAGACAACTAGATAGGCAATTAGAGCAAGGGAACACTGCGGCAGGGCAAAACTTTGGTCAATGGGTTGTACAAACATCTAAAGGATTAATTAAAGATGCTTATGTACGTGATAACAACAAGCTAGGCGTTGTTATTTCCCAACAAGTGCGTCCTAATGAAGTACGACCATTAGCAAAATCTTTAGTACAAGGTTTTCGGAAGAATTTCCCTAACCAAGACTTAACAGTTTTGATATATGCTCCTGACAAAAAATTGATTGTGACTGCTAAGTACGATACTCAAACAAGCCAAATTAACTACACTTAATGGCTTTGGTATCAAGCTGAAGAAGATTTACCCCTGCGGGTAATTCAAAATTCCAAAAGTGTTTTGAGTTGAGAAAAATTACCTGCCAGGCGACTAAAAAAATTGACCTGAAAAAGGAGAGAAGTAAAGTGACAAGCAGCGAAGAGTACAAGCGTCAAATAATGAAAGATTTGGCTGGGGGCCATGTCGAATCTTTAGATGATGTTAAAACCGATTCAACGACGGAATACGAAAACTTTGACGATTTCGCGCAACGCACCACACCAGATCAGCGTCGTCAGTTATTTGGTCGGTCTCTACATCCAGAGAAAATTCCTACCAGCCAAATGGAACCAGAATTACAAAAGGCGATCGCTCAAATTAAACCAAATGAACGGGATGATGTAGCACACGCCTTTTTCAAACATTTGAAGCAACGAGGGCTGGATGAACGCCATCTAGAGCAACAACTGGGTCTTTCTACCCATCACGCCAGCCGTATGAGCGCTGATGATGTTAGCAAACTTGCGTCCTTCGCCTATCACAACCACCCTGATATTTTCCGTGAAGTGCTGGCTGAACAACCAGGTATTATGAAGTTTCTTAGCAACCCCATTGTGGCAGGCATTATTGGAATTGCAGCAGCTAAGTGGTTAGGTAGTCGTAAGTAATTACTAAGTTCCAAATTTTAAATACTTTAGTCAGAAAGAAGGTGGGCAATGCTCACCTTTTTTTGTGACAGGTTGAATGCTCACCTGCTGGAGAAGCTGTTATGTGCGATCGCAGATAGAATTTACCCTTAATCTTCATAGCTAACTATAAGTTAATTATTTAATTGTAGTAAATAATACATTTATTTTTATTTTTACAACCAGATTCACACAAACTTTATATAGTAAAATAACCTTATTTACTCAGAAATCTTAAGAAAATATACCTTTTTTGAGTATATCTAATAAATTTAGAAAATCACATAAAATTAAAGTTTATATTAAAATTAGATAAAATTCTTGATTATAAATACTGTTAAAGTAAGAATAATTACGGATTCGTCAGAATAATTACGGAAAAACTGCCAATTTAATATCAATGAATAACTTGAGATGAAATACTTCACTCATCATTATTGCTGGTTGTAGTGACTACACCTGAACTGATAGCTTGTAAGGGCTTTAATATGCAATTAGCTTGAAGTATTGATAATTTGTCTTGTTGGTTAAAGCACTACCATTAACCTTTATATTTTTATAGGGATAGTGATTGAGGCGTTAATGTGAGGCATATTTTATCTTTTTCTGCTACTACATTTAGAAATAAAAATTAGGATGTTGCGGAGTTATAAAGCTGATGGCTCAGTGGAAACAACTGCGAATTATGTTTTTGGCTGTAACCCTAGGTGGCGTCCTCTTCGTTTTAGTGAAGGTATTTTTAATGAAAAGTATAGATAAGCCAAAATCAGAACAGCCTAGGCAAGAATCTAATATATATATTGCAATGTTGAAAACTACATTTGCATAGTTTGCCGTTTTGGAGGACACTATAATGCTGTCTCTCTTTTTCAGAGGGATAGAGGAGTGAGAATTACATAGAGGTTTGATGTGCAACAAGGATATAACTGCTAACTTCAATAATTAAAATGTGTCACAAAATGCCTAGTCGTATTCAACAATTAGCGGCAAACCCTCTGTCTCAAACTTTGATTTTTCTCAGTTCACTTTCTATTTCATTTTGCTAATAACATGACTAAATCAAGTAGCGATAAATTCATCCCCGCTTTAGTACAAGAGCTACAGGAGTTTGCTTTTAGCCAGACAGTCTCAATAAATATTTTGCGAACGCTAGGCTATGGACTGTTAATATTAGCATTGTTCGACGTAGTTGAGATGTTTGTTCCACCCAACTTTATGAATCCTGCTTGGGAGTTCCAGACTTTCGGATCATTAGTTGAACGAGTACCTGTACCTTTAATCGGGTTAGCGCTAGTGTTTTATGGAGAGCTACATTCACGAAGTAAATGGGAATTATTAAGCTTAAAGCTTTTATCTTGGTTAACTTTATTATTGGCAGTAATTTTTTTGGTACTAATTCCTTTGGGAATTGGTAATACTGTCCGGCTTAATAAACAAAGTATTGCTCAGGTAAATAATTTATCTCAACAACAATTATCCCGAGCGGAACAAGTAGAACAGCAACTTAACCAAGCTACGCCCGAACAATTAGGTACTTTTTTAAAGAGACAAGGCCGCTCATTTGATGGTAAAAATCCTCAAGAAGTAAAAACTCAAATCTTGTCAGAAGTATCTAAAGCCAAGGCACAAATCAAAACTCAAGCAAAAGCCACTCAGTCTTCTCAGCGCCTGACCTTGATCAAAAGTTCGGTTAAATGGAATTTGGGAGCTTTGGTTTCTGCGGCTTTATTTTTTAGTTTTTGGAAGATAACTAAATGGGCAAGAATCAGTAGATGATAAAAGAATATATTCGGTAAAAAATTAGGGTGGGTGAATTGCCCACCCTAATTCTATTTTTGGTTTGATACTAATTCAAAATCGGCTGACTAGACCTTTGCCAATTCTGGAGCAGGACGCTTGCTGTTACGAATAGCTGTAATCGCCTCAGCGTAATCTGGAGCGTTAAAGACAGCTGAACCAGCTACGATCGCATTAGCACCTGCTTCCAAAACTTGCCAAGTATTATTGGCTTTTAGTCCCCCATCTACTTCAATCCAAGGGTCAAGACCGCGTTCGTCACACATCTGACGCAGCTTGCGGATTTTAGGTAATACACCTGGAATAAAGCTTTGACCGCCAAAGCCAGGGTTGACGCTCATAATCAGCACTAAATCGCAAAGCTCCAGTACGTACTCAATTAATTCCAAAGGTGTTGAAGGATTAAGTACGACTCCTGCTTTTTTACCGAGTTCTTTGATTTGTCCGAGAGTGCGGTGCAGGTGTGGCGAAGCATTGTGTTCAGCATGAACTGAAATAATATCAGCGCCCGCTTTAGCAAACCCTTCTACATACTTTTCTGGCTCCACAATCATCAAGTGGACATCCAATGGCTTTGACGTCACCGGACGAATCGCCTCCACAACCAGAGGGCCTATCGTAATATTAGGTACAAAACGACCGTCCATTACATCAACATGAATCCAATCTGCTCCAGCCGCGTCTACAGCGCGAACTTCGTCACCCAGACGGCTAAAATCGGCTGACAGGATGGACGGAGCAATCACAATGGGCTTTTTAGATAGGTTTTGGGTCATGGCTAGTGGGTTTTCAAGCGTCCTCGTCTGTAAATATTGTAACAAAACATTGAGCAATCGCTCATCAATTTGATCCCGCCTTTGCTAGAGATATGGGGGAGTGAGGGAAAATGACTAATGACTAATGATTAATGATTATGAATAAAAAACTAACTTGGATAATTTTGGGGCTGGGTGCTTCGTGTTTGAGTGCGCCAGTACTTGCTTCAGCTTTACAAACGTCTTTTGGCACCAACGGTATAAATGCTTTGAAGCTACGCCAACCTCCTTATAATTTAAGCGGTCGCAAGATTGCCATTGGTCAAGTGGAAATTGGGCGTCCGGGAATGTTTGGATTGGATAAAGCGGTGTCGAAAAACCTTGCTATATCTCTTGCGGGAGTCTTCTTACGCAATGGTCCAGCTAAGTCAAACAGCAGTGTTGATCCCCACGCCTATAATGTTGCTGGCGTTATGGTCAGTAAAGACAAAGCCTGGCCGGGAGTTGCTCCAGAAGCGCGACTGTATTCTTCTGCTGTTGGTTCAACTAAAAATATGGGACAGCCAGAAGAGTGTTTATCGGCGCAGCACGTGGCGCTGCAAAATGGTGGTGATGTCCGTGCCATTAACTTCAGCTTTGGTGAACCCCTAAACAGAGATCCACGCCCGGATGCAATTTTAGATGGCAATGCTTTACTCACGCTATGTCTTGACTGGTCGAGTCGCGTTCATAATGTCCTGTATGCGATCGCCGGTAACCAGGGCAAAGGTGGTATTCCTATTCCTACAGATAATTTTAATGGAGTGAACGTGGCTTTTTCATCCCGACGTGGGGGGATTTTTAATAAAGTTGACGTTTCTAATCTAGTAGGTGCTAACCAGGGAGCAACCAGACGGCTAGTAGGGAAAGAGTTTAATATTGATGGGCGTGGCACCATTAGTTTAGTTGCGCCTGGCAATAACATTGCTTTGCTCAATCCTGATGGGAAACTCAACAAAGTTACAGGCACTAGTTTTGCAGCACCTCACGTTACAGGTACAGTTGCCTTATTGCAGGAATTTGCCGATCGCCAACTACGGACAAAACAACTCAATTGGAGTATTGATTCTCGCCATCATCAAGTGATGAAGGCTGTATTACTCAATTCAGCCGATAAAATCCAAGATAGCGGCAATGGCTTGCGGTTGGCAATGACCCGGACGCTCATTGATAAACAAAATCAAGATTGGCTAGCTTCTAATGCTTACAAAGATCCTAAAATTCCTTTAGATTCCCAAATGGGAACGGGTCATTTGAATGCATTTCGCGCTTATCAACAATTTAGCGCTGGTCAATGGCAACCGTCAGTTGCTGTGCCTGCCATTGGTTGGGACTACCGAACACTAGATACTATTACGCCTGTAGAATACGTGATAGCAAAACCTTTAAAACAAGGTAGCTTTGTTGCGATTACCTTGAATTGGGACAGATTGGTAAATCTCAACGATAAGAATAGAAATGAGCTTTATGATGTAGGCGAGAGTTTCAGCGATCGCGGCTTGAATAATCTCGACCTCTACTTAGTAAAAGCTGATGAGCAAAATTCAAATACTGGTAGTGTTTGCTCTTCAATTAGCCAAATTGATAGTGTAGAACATATTTTTTGCCCTATTCCTGCAACTGGATATTACAAAATCCGCGTCCAATTTCGTCAACAAATCAACGAACCAACTCAGGACTATGGTTTAGCTTGGTGGACTGTACCTGTAAATTGAAGCATGAAATAAAAATCTACCCCAATACGGTTCAGGTAAGGAAATTTATCTATTGGGGTACGCTTTTTGGATAAAATGATTCGATTTTATCCAAAAAGCCTGAACCATATTTTAATTTAGCAAGCCATAAATTCAGTAATTCCTAAATTTATCAAAGGTGAAAATATCTAAGCTATTATCGTTAATATATGCATTAGGTAATAGATTAGGTAAGTTGCAAATTTTCTAAATTTTACTAGGAAATTCGTCTAGAATCACTTCATAAAAAAATGCTAATTATACTTAGTTATAATAAGTTATGTAGTTTCAAACACATTCATCCAAAACTCTAAAAATATTTAAATATAATTCATCTGCAATGTTGTTTTAATCAGCAATTAGCAGCTTTCATAAGTTCTGTTGAATTCTTGCCAATTCTCGACTGTTACCAAAACTGTAACAGTCGAGTTTTTTATTGATGCAAATGCGATATTAACAATTGACACATCATTAGCGTCAATCCTAAAAGACAGCTACAGAAATTTATGGCGAGCGAGGTGGCAGAATGAATCGGCAGAAATTTAGTAGTGTGAGAGAAAATTTTTTGCAAAGACGTTACGGTGTTAGTTTGGGAAGGCGCTACGTTCTTGCGGCTGCTAGCGTTGTTCTCTTAGGTGTATTAGGTTGTTCTCAGGTTGATAGTAGTACGGGTACGCTTGCCGAATCTCGTTTGCCTGGGTCAGAGTCGCCATTGCCAAAAAAAACAGTCAACCCTGATACGAAAATAGTTAATGCTAACAATAAGTTTGGCTTCAAACTATTTTCAGAAGTTTTGCAAAATGAAAGTAGTGAAAAGAACATTTTTGTCTCGCCTGCAAGTGTAGCGATCGCCCTTGCTATGACCTACAATGGAGCTAGCGGTTCTACCCAAAAAGCAATGGCGAAAACCTTAGAATTACAGGGTATGAATCTACAAGAAATTAACTCTTCTTATGCATCTTTAGAAAAGATATTACAAAAGCCTGATGCAGACGTGCAACTGACTATTGCTAATTCACTTTGGGCTGATAAAGATGCTCAGTTTAAATCAGAATTTCTTCAAAAGAACCGGGAATTTTATCAAGCAAAGGTAACAAATTTAAACTTTCAAGATGCTGAAGCGCCTAATATTATCAATAACTGGGTCAAAGAAAATACCCAAGGGAAAATTAACAAAATAGTTGAAACAATTGACCCGGAGCAGGTGTTATTTCTCATTAATGCCATACACTTCAAAGGAAGATGGAGCAATGAATTTGATAAAAGTCAAACTGCTGTATATCCTTTTTACCTCGCATCAGGTAAACAGAAACAACATCCAATGATGTCGAAAGATGGTGACTATAGATACCATGAAACCGAACAATTTCAGGCAGTTAGTTTACCTTATGGCAAAGATGGCAAAGTCAGCTTTTATATCTTTCTGCCTAAACAGAACTCAAACCTGAAAGCCTTCTATCAAAACTTAAGCGCTGAAAACTGGGAAAAATGGATGACTCAATTCCGAAAGCGGGAAGGGTCGGTTCGTTTGCCTCGGTTTAAGACAGACTACGATGTTACGCTCAACGATGCGTTGAAAGCTTTAGGTATGGAGGAAGCTTTTAGCAGCAAAGCTAATTTTTCAGGCATGGGTAAAAACCTCGCCATCAGCCAAGTTAAACATAAAACTTTTGTCGAGGTAAACGAAGAAGGCACCGAAGCAACTGCGGCTACTTCAGTAGGAATAGTAGCAACATCTGCGATGCAAGAACCAGAGCCGTTTAGAATGATTGTTGATCGTCCCTTCTTCTGTGCTATTCGGGATAACCAAACAGGAAGCGTTTTGTTTATGGGTTCAATTATGGAGCCACAGTAATCAATTCAAAATTCAAAATGAAAAAATTTTGAATTGCTATGGTGATGTGGCTTCGGAAACACTCAGGGCATTTTTCGCTTCAGCCTTTGGGGATGCTTCTGGTGCAATGGGTGCAACTATCTCTCCATTGGCATACTCATCCGTGTCGTTACTCAGTGCCTCAGGACGTAGAGTGCTTAAAACCGTCTTAATCACAACAGCAGTAGGTACTGCCACAATCACACCCAAAAGTCCACCAACTCTTGCCCCTGTTAAAACTGAAATAACCACCCAAGCCGGGTTTAAGCCAGTAAAACTCCCTAAAATTCGGGGGGCAATTAAGTTTTCCAGAATTTGCTGGACTATTACTGCTGCCATCAAGACTCTTGCTCCCATCCAGAAATCTTGCAACGCAACCAACAAGGTGGTTAAGGCGATGCCCACAGAGCCACCAAAGGGGACGAGAGCCATGATGCCAATCGTTAAACCAAATAATAGACCGAATGGTACTTTCAGCCACAAAAATGTAGGAATCAGAGCTGATGCCATGCAGGTAGATAAAATCAGCTGGGTGATAAAGAAATTTTGAAAGCTGAGACGTACTGTTTTAGAAAAAGGCGCTCGGAATTGGGTGGGTAACCAGTCTACTAAACTCAGCCAGAGTTCGCCTCCATGCTGCAAAAGATAAAAAGTCAAAACCATAGTCAAAACGAAGTCTAACAGACTAGTGACAGTGACTACAGCCAGATTTAAAACTTGTCCGGCGATCGCCTGCAATTGTCCTTTAACGCGATCGTTAATTTGGACTACTAGAGCATCGAGATTAATTGGTAACCCAAAAACCTCTACTTTTTCGTTTAACATCATTAACTGAGAGCGTCCAGAGTCAATCAACTCCGGCAAACGAGCCACTAGTTGCTGCGCTTGGGTAAGGGCTAGCGGAAACAGGGTGACACCCAACGCTAATAAAATTGATAAAGCCAAAAGAAACACTAAGATAGCAACTGGCTCTCGCCTGGCACCGTGACGCTCCATCCAGCTAACGGGGTAGTTGAGCAGAAATGCTAGTACTGAGGCTCCCACTAAAATCACTATCAAGGAGTGAAAGTAATTAAAAATTGCCGAAATCGCCCAACCATTGAGAACTAGCAGCGGGATGAATAACGCGATCGCTGCGATGCGCGCTATGGGTGTTAGGGTGTCCCACCAGTCGAGTAGCTTGCGTGTCTGCATCTTTAGCCGATTACGGGATAGAACTAAATAAAATCCTTCTCTATAGCCTATTATCTCTAACTACATTACCGTCATTCATCCTCCTAGTTTAGGATTAGACTCACCCATATGAAAAATTTTCACTCAATTGACAATTCACCTGGATCTGGGAAAGGCGACACGCAGAGTGATTTCACCGCGTCTTCTTTATCTTTCCAATCCCCGATAGCCCGTGAAGACTCAGCTATCGCTAAAAGACAACTGCTTTTGTATTTAATTCCAGTTATTGGTTTTTTTCCCTCGTTGTGGACTCTCTATTGCCGTCAAGGAAGTCGGGAACAACAGGCTGCTAGCCGTCTGTCTATTACTTTGGCATTTACCTGGTTTTTGGGATATCTGTTGTTAGCAACCGGGGCTGAAACTTCAGAATTTTTCGCACTGCGTTTATTAATTCTCAATAGCTTTCTCACTTCTGGTTACTTTTTAGTGAGTCTCTGGTTGATTGTTCGCCTGTTTCAAAGAAAGTCTGGCCGTTTACCTGGATTTAGCCGTTTTGCCGAGCGAGTACTGGGCAAGTACTTGTCCTAATATCCTGGTTGATAACTGTCCCGGTATTTTTACGGAATTTTTGCCAAATTACAGTTTATCTCTCAATGGATCTGGTCAAACCGGTTTATTGTTGCCATACTGCAATAAAATATTGCCAAAATTGTCGAAAATAAAGAAAAAGACTGCTATAAGTGTTGTGGTTGACACAACAGTGAAAAAGTTAGCGCTAATAATTAAAAATTAGCTATTATGTTTTGATTTGTTTGCATATTTATTAGTCTAGAAATTTACCGAATTTGATCAGTAAGTGTGAGGAAGTCTGTGACCATTCAAAGAACTTCATCGGAAGAAAACCAATCGGCAAAAGCCTCCAAGTCTAGGGGCAAAAATTCCCAAAGCTCTAAATCTGGGCGTTGGTTGTGGTTTTGGGTGGGTATGAGCGGCATTGCTATGGTTTCAGCAACAGCAGGGGCGCTGTTGGCAGTTTCTTTGACGAGTACGCCATTGCAGCAAGCCCAGCTAAGTCCCCAAGAAGAGGCGGTATTTGATGGCGATCGCATCTCTGGAGGTGGATTGCGATTTTCGGAATTAACTCGCCCCGTAAATATATTAGTTATGGGGATGAGCGTACTGCCACCCGATGTCAAAAGCCCCCCCGTCGAAACCCAAAATCTTAGATACCTGCCCCAGGTAAACTCCTTTGATGGGCTTGCTGATGTAATGCTCTTGATCAAATTTGATCCAGAGACGAAAAAAATGATCATGCTCTCTATCCCTAGAGATACCCGCACAGAAATAGAGGGGTATGGCGTAAAAAAAATTAATGCTGCGAATCTCGAAGGTGGGCCAGCCTTGACCGCTAAAACGGTCAGTAATCTTTTGGGTGGGGTAGGAATTGATCGCTATGTCCGAATTAACGTTCTGGGAGTTGCCAAGCTAATCGATGCTTTGGGTGGAGTGACAGTTTATGTCCCCAAAGATATGAAGTACCATGATCATTCCCAGCACCTATACATTAATTTAAAGGCGGGCAAGCAGCATCTCAAGGGTGAGCAAGTGCTGCAATTACTACGGTTTCGCCATGATGAACTGGGTGACATTGGGCGGATTCAGCGGCAGCAAATGGTAATGCGTGCTTTGATGGAGCAAACCCTCAACCCTGCGACTGTAGCACAAATGCCTAAAGTGCTTGATGTAGTCAAAGAACACATCGATACTAATTTGACAGTTGAGGAGCTAGTGGCGCTTGTAGGCTTTGGAGTGCGAACCAATCGCTCTAATATGCAAATGTTAATGGTTCCTGGTCGCTTTAGCGAGAAGGGTGAGTATGATGCTAGCTATTGGTTGCCAAACAGAGATAATATTGCCAAATTGATGGCACAACACTTTGGTTTGGAATCAATCCAAGGACAAGAACAGCAGACTACTGAACCAGGTTCTTTGCGAGTAGCAATTCAAGACAGCACAGGTAGCGATCGCTCTCAGTTGCGACCTTTAATTAGATCGCTAGAAAGAGCTGGATATCGTAATGTCTATGTGGCTAAAGCATGGGGTGAACCTTTAGAGGTGACTCACATTGTTGCCCAACAAGGAGATGGTAATAGTGCAGAATTAATTCGCCAAAGTTTAGGATTTGGAGAAGTACGCGTAGAAAGCACTGGCAATCTCGGTTCTGATATTAGTATTCAGGTGGGTAAGGATTGGTTACAACAACAAACTATCCTAGAAAATTCTGCTCAACCATAAGCTACGACTAGTTTTTAATCATCAAGCTGCGCTACCTAAATAAAAAGTTTATCAACTCTTTCGCGGTCTAGATTGGTAGACTCAAAGAATTTGTACTCATTATTTTGGTGTGATATACCGCATATCAGAATCTTTAAACAAAAAAGGCGTGAGGTTTTCCCCACGCCTTTATATTAGTAATTTCAGAATATGTCATTTATCGTTAAACAATTATCTACCAATTATCGGTTGTACCTTCTTTGTAAGGATCGCCTGTAAAGGGTTGTACACCAATTGAAGGATAAGCATCATCATTAGGGCCAAAAATCCGCATTACGGCTTCAGAAATATACTGAGTTATGCTAGCAATCATTCTGGAAATAGCCATAATCTCAGACTCCTTTTTTACAAGTTGCTTTAATTGTGATGTTTATACTCTAATTCTGATATTATTTCTTTGCTCTAGTCCTCAATATATCAACAATCTCTGCAATAGTTTTTTAGATAAAGTTGCAATACTTTAGCTTGTCTCCTATTTCCACTTCTATGTTTGATTCTAATTGTAAATGAGTAATTTCTCAAATCCTTGCTTAATAAAGGTGCTGGTAAATTAAGAGTTCAATAGTTGTTACATTTCATTATACTCCTTGGAAGCAATTCCATTATTATTAGCAATAACTATTAAAAAAGATTAAATAATTTATGATTTTCGGATTAATCTACCTGTAAAACTACTAGTTTATAGCAACCCGTAACCCGAATTCTTCAATAGTTGACATTATTTATGGTAAAAGTTACCATAAATAAAAGAAGCATTCTTGTAAGGAAGCTCTGGTATGACAATTTTTCCAGACTTGGAGATATGTACAAACAATCAACAACAGCAAAACCGCCATAATCAGGAACTAAATTTTGCTGCTGATGATTACAGCCTGCTGACTGACCTTTATCAGCTAACAATGGCAGCTTGTTACACAGGTGAAGGTGTAGAACAACAACGAGCCAGTTTTGAGTTATTTGCCAGAAAGCTACCAGAGGGTTTTGGCTATTTAATTGCTATGGGCCTGGCGCAAGCCTTGGAATATTTGCAGAAATTTCGTTTTAGTCCCGCTCATATAGTAGCTTTGCAGGCAACAGGAATTTTTGCACATGCTAGCGATCGCTTTTGGTCATTGCTAGCTGAAGGTCGATTTACTGGAGATGTATGGGCAGTACCCGAAGGGACAGCCGTGTTTGCGAATCAGCCAATATTGCGGGTAGAAGCACCTCTTTGGCAAGCCCAGATAGTAGAAACTTACTTACTAAATACTCTAAATTATCAAAGCTTAATTGCCACCAGAGCAGCGCGGCTACGAGATGTCGCAGGAGAGCAAGCAACACTTCTAGAATTTGGTACAAGACGGGCATTTAGCCCCCAAGGGTCGTTGTGGGCAGCACGGGCGGCGTTAGCAGGAGGATTAGATTCTACTTCTAATGTGTTAGCAGCGCTACAACTGGGTGAAAAACCAAGTGGTACGATGGCTCACGCCTTGGTTATGGCGCTGTCAGCAATGGAAGGTAGTGAAGACAAAGCTTTTACAGCTTTCCATCGATATTTTCCGGGTGCGCCATTGTTGATTGATACTTACGATACCATCGCTGCTGCCCAGCAGTTGGCACTGAAAGTAAATTCTGGGGAAATGAAATTGACTGGGGTAAGGTTAGATTCTGGAGATTTGGTTACTCTCTCAAAACAAGTGCGATCGCTTCTTCCTGGTGTGTCAATTTTCGCTAGTGGCGACTTGGACGAGTGGGAAATTGCCAAGCTAAAAGCAAATGATGCCCAAATTGATGGCTATGGATTAGGAACACGGCTAGTTACGGGTTCGCCTGTCAATGGAGTTTATAAACTTGTGGAAATTGATGGCATCCCAGTCATGAAAAAATCTAGTGGTAAAGTTACTTATCCAGGACGCAAGCAGATTTTTCGCTCATTTGCCGGTAGCAAAGTGAAAGTAGACAGATTGGGTTTAGCTACAGAAAGCCCTCTATTAGAAGAACCTTTGTTGCAACTGGTAATTAAGGAAGGTAAACAGATCCAACCACCAGAAACTCTAGCGACAATTCGCCAACGTACCGCCACCTCAGTTGCGAGTTTACCAGAAGAAACGCGGCGTTTAGATAATCCTGTGTCAGTGCAGGTAGAGATTTCGGACGCGCTGCAAGAGTTGGTTGCACAGACGAACAGCAGAAACTAACCCCAAAAGCACAAAGAACACAGAGGTAAATTATGAGAATTGCTTTGTTTGGGACTAGTGCCGATCCACCAACTGCTGGGCATCAGGCGATTCTGAGTTGGTTATCTGAGCGTTATGATTGGGTGGCGGTTTGGGCGGCAGATAATCCATTTAAAGCCCATCAAACTCCCTTACAACATCGGGCGGCAATGCTGCGATTGTTAATTGCGGATATTGATACATCACGACACAATATTGCTTTAGAACAAGAATTAAGCAGCCTCAGAACGCTAGAGACGGTAGATAAAGCAAAAGTGCGTTGGGGAGAAGACACTGAGTACACCTTAGTGATCGGTTCAGATTTATTGAGTCAGCTGCCTCGGTGGTATCGAGTTGAAGATTTGTTACGGCAAGTGCAATTACTAGTAGTACCGCGACCGGGATATGCAATAGATGAATTCAGTTTGGAAGGAGTGCAACAGCTAGGAGGGAAGATTGCGATCGCCAGCTTGACTGGTCTAGATATTTCCTCTACAGCCTATCGTGAACATGGAGATTCTCAAGCACTTACTCCCCCTATAGTTGCCTATATTCATCAAGAGCATTTGTACAAATGCCAGAACGCAACCACAAAAAGATTTCAACTTCGCTAAATCAACAACCTTTGGCTGATTTCAAGGTTGGTGTTGATAATGTAATTTTTTCTGTAGATACTGCACAAAATCGATTGCTAGTTCTCTTGGTCATGCGACAGCAGGAACCATTTTTAAATTATTGGAGTCTTCCTGGTACTTTGGTGCGTCAGGGTGAGTCTTTAGAAGATGCCGCCTATCGCATAATGGCTGAGAAAATTAGAGTGAAAAATCTCTATTTAGAGCAATTGTATACTTTTGGCGGGCCCGCTCGCGATCCACGGGAAGCCACTGATAGTTATGGTGTGCGTTATTTATCAGTGAGTTACTTTGCTTTAGTGCGATTTGAAGAAGCAGAATTGATTGCTGATAAAGTCACTGGCATAGCTTGGTATCCAGTAAAACAATTGCCCAAATTAGCTTTTGACCATAACGAAATTTTGAGTTACGGACACAGGCGTTTACGCAATAAGTTGGAATACAGCCCAGTGGCTTTTGAAGTTTTGCCAGAAATGTTTACTTTGAATGATTTATATCAGTTGTACACAACTGTTTTAGGCGAAAATTTCGCCGATTATTCTAATTTTCGGGCACGCCTACTCAAGTTAGGTTTTTTATGCGATACCGGAATTAAGGTATCACGTGGTGCTGGCCGTCCAGCTAGTTTGTATAAGTTTGACGCCGAGGCTTTTGCTCCTTTTAAGGATAAGCCTTTAGTCTTTATTTAAAAAATCGCTACTCTACGAGAACGCCTCTCTTAGATCGCCTACGCCGAGTCTAAAGTCAAAAGTCTTTTCGACTAATAACTAATAACTAAACCTAACAGCCAAAATGAAGATTGCGATCGCTCAACTTAATCCTACAATTGGTGATTTGCCCGGAAATACCCAACAAATTCTGGAAGCAGCGCAACAAGCAGTAGCTGTAGGTGCGCGGTTGCTTTTAACACCAGAACTATCTTTGTGTGGCTATCCACCAAGGGATTTATTGCTAAATCCCAGTTTTGTGACAGCGATGGGTACTACCCTCCAAAAATTAGCCAGAGATTTACCGCCAAATTTAGCTGTTTTGGTAGGAACTGTAGAAGAAAATTTCAAAGCGAATATTACAGGCGGTAAATCTTTATTTAATAGCATCGCTTTGTTAGAAGACGGTCAGGTAAAGCAAGTTTTTTACAAGCGGCTTTTGCCAACCTATGACGTATTTGACGAACAACGCTATTTTGAACCAGGGTTACAAGCTAATTATTTCACGTTGGATAATATCGATATTGGCGTTACTATTTGCGAAGATTTATGGAACGATGAAGAATTCTGGGGCAAACGTAGTTACACAATAAACCCAATTGCTGACTTAGCAATTTTGGGTGTGGATTTGATAGTGAATTTATCTGCCTCACCTTACACTGTCGGCAAGCATAACTTTCGAGAAGTCATGCTGAGGCATAGTGCGGTACGCTTTCAACAGCCAATGATCTATGCTAACCAGGTCGGAGGCAATGATGATTTAATATTTGACGGTCACAGTTTTGCCATGAATCGTCAAGGTGAAATTGTATGTCGCGCCCGTGGTTTTGATACTGACTTGGTAATAGTCGAATTTGATGAAGAACAGCATGATTTGCAATTAAATACTGTAGCACCTGCCTATGAATTTGAAGACGAGGAAATTTGGCAAGCTTTGGTTTTGGGAGTGCGAGATTATGCCCGTAAGTGCCGCTTTTCTAAAATTGTACTGGGTTTAAGTGGAGGAATAGATTCTTCACTAGTAGCAGCGATCGCCGCCGCTGCACTCGGTAAAGAAAATGTCCTTGGTGTCCTCATGCCTTCTCCTTACAGTTCCGAACATTCGATCAGCGATGCGTTGGCATTAGGGGAAAATCTCGGAATTAAAACTACTCTCTTAGCGATCAAAGAACCGATGCAATCCTTTGATCAAACCCTAGCTGAGTTATTTGCTGGTACTGAGTTTGGTATCGCCGAAGAAAATTTGCAATCCCGGATTCGGGGTAACTTATTAATGGCGATCGCTAACAAATTCGGCTATCTTTTGGTGTCTACCGGCAATAAGTCAGAAATGGCAGTCGGTTACTGCACCCTTTATGGAGATATGAACGGCGGGTTGGCAGTGATTGCTGATGTTCCCAAAACCCGTGTCTATTCCCTGTGCCATTGGTTAAATCGTCACGGCGAAATTATTCCGCAAAACGTCCTCATTAAAGCACCCAGTGCCGAACTCAAACCAGGACAAGTTGACCAAGATTCCCTACCCCCCTACGAGATTTTGGACGACATCTTGCAACGCCTCATCCACAACCACCAATCAGCAGCACAAATTGTCACCGCTGGTCATGAGCCAGTGATTGTAGACCGAGTTATTCAAATGGTAGCCCGTGCCGAATTTAAGCGGCGACAAGCACCCCCAGGACTAAAAATTACCGACCGCGCCTTTGGTACTGGTTGGCGAATGCCAATTGCTAGCAACTGGGTTGGCGTGAAAAATGCTTACCAAGCTAAAACCATCCCTACCCCTACCTTGGTATGCGGGGATGGAAAAGATGCCAATCTGCAAAGTAAGTAATACCAATTCAAAATTCGTCTTGAAAAGTTTGCTACGGAGGAGCCAGCGCAGTCTTGGGGGTTTCCCCCATGCGCGACTGGCGTTGGAAACCCTCCTGGCAAATTTTCGCAAAATTAAGAAAGCCAGATTTACCCCTCTTGTGTCAGTTTCCGCCCGTTATGAATCACTATGTAACGAAGTGTAATGCATCATTAAATTTTGTAAACTCAATTCGTCTGCTGAAGATGAAGTCTAAGAGATATGATGGTGAATTGATCGCATAGCGATATCTAACAAACAGGCTCCAATCAGTCCTAAATCAGTCATGCAGCGATTCCGAGTAGAGGTTATTACCAAAACACCAAACCCTCAGCAGGTGATTTATGCCGCCATGCACCAAGACTATACAGAGGGGTTCGTGTTTGACGAACGAGACTCGTGGCCCTCGGAGTCACAATGTGGCGAAATTATTGTCAAGCGACTTTTAGCAGGAGAGAGGGGACATTATGGGCCTTTAGAGCATCCCCAGATAGTCTTCAACTGTGGCTACTTTCCCCACAGTGTGATGCAGCAGGCCCGTACTCACCGTATTAGTGTATCATTCGATGTCCAATCTTTTAGGTATACTGGTAACCAATTCATTGATGTAGTAGAGGGAAAGAAAGACATCGAAGATGTTTTTTATCTGCGTCCTGTTGGTTATTACACTGATAGACAAGGCAAAAAGTATTACTATTCACCAGAGCAAAGAGCCTCAGATTTAGAGTGGTGTTTTGAAGCAGCCAAGCGCTACAAAGCTGACTTTGAAGCGGGTATGTCTGAGGAACATGCAAGAGGTAAAATGCCTTTTGATTATCGCCAGCATTTTGTAGTGAGTTTTAATTTAAGGTCTTTCTTGCATTTTTGTGACTTAAGAAACAAGAAAGACGCTCAACTTGAAATTCAAAAGTTATGCGAAATGATGTGGCCTCATTTTGCAGATTGGGTTCCAGCGATCGCAGAATGGTATGAAAAGTCTCGTCTGGGTAAAGCGAGATTAGCACCTTGAAAATAAGGTAATTGTACGATGGATAAACTAACTCAAGAGCCAAAATCAGGGTTTAGGCTTATATGTATTAGACTTATATTTAAATACTGGTTACGCGACGATGGATATTCAAAAAGTTCTAAGCGATCGCCGAATTATTTACTTTGATCCAGATATCATGAGTGGAACTCCTGTGTTTGTAGGAACAAGAGTGCCATTGCAAACTTTTTCGACTATTTGGAAGGTGAAGCAGGTTTCGCAGAATTTTTGACAGATTTTCCACATTTACAAACTCAGGTTTTACAAGTATTGGAGATAATTGCAAAAGCAATGCTGAATCAGGAGCAAATTACTTGTGCTAATTCTGCTTGACGAAAATCTCCTGAGCAAAAAGTTGAAGAAGCCCTTTAGCGAGATTAGCACCCTAGTACCGCTGCGCGGAATTTGTAATTTCTAATTCATAATTCGTAATTACCGTTTCGTAAGGCATTGTACTAGTCGCTGTGCTAATTCAAAATTCAAAAATTAGACTTTAGCTAACGTCACAATTTCTAATTGATCCTGATATTTACCTTGACGGGCTTCGTAACTTATAGCGCAGGGTTCGCCTTCTAAAAACAGCAACTGCACAACTCCTTCATTAGCGTAGATGCGACAGTCGGCACTAGAAGAATTAGAAAATTCTAGGGTCAGATGACCTCTCCATGCCGCTTCAGCAGGAGTTAAATTTGCTATTATTCCACAACGTGCATACGTAGATTTGCCAATGCAAATCACAGTGATATTATTTGGAACTTCTAGTTTTTCTAGGGCAACACCCAAACCATAGGAGTGGGCGGGCAAGATAAAGTAACTGCCGTTGCTATCTGTATGAAGTGGCGTTGATTCTAGATTTTGAGGATTAAAATTTTTGGGATCAATTACAGTCCCCGGAATGTGACGAAAAATGCGGAACTCATTCGAGGAAAGACGGATATCGTAGCCATAGGAAGACAGACCATAGCTGATTACTGGTTTTGTCCCTATCTCTGGGTTTTGTTGCACTTTGCGGATTAAACTTGGTTCAAAGGGCGAAATCATACCCTTCTTAGCCATTTCCGTAATCCAAATATCGTTCTTAATCACAGATTCACAGGTAATTCACACAGAAATAATAGGATATCGTGAACTGACACATTATTTACGGACGATGGCTGCGACGAATTTCGGTAATTTGGTCTGCCACATCTAGAAGAGATTTCGGCATTTCGGGCCCGGTGAGGATGATGTCGACATGGGGAGGGCGTTTTGCCAAAAATGCTAAAACTTCGGTTTCTGGGATTAAACCAAAGTTAATCGCTAAACTTAACTCATCTAAGACGACAAGAGAATACTTACCTTCAAATACTACTTTTTGTGTATGTTGCCACAGCTTTTGTAAAGCTTCATTTTCCGTGTCGTCTAGCTGTGGTGTATCGATGCAACGGGGAATATCACAACGAATCCAATCTAAATTTTGTCCCATTTGCATGGGTCGTTCATGTCCTTGGCGAATCCCGCCTTTGAGGAACTGTACCACTAACACTGATGTCCCTTGACCGGCAATTCTCAGTGCTTGTGCCATAACACTAGTAAAAAAGTTACGGTGAGAGCTAGTGAAAACTTGCACTAGTCCTTCTAAAGGATATGGTAGGTTCGGGGTCGAATTTACACTTGGGGTGTCTAGCTGGGCAATCATAAGGGTAAGTTCGTAATGTTACAAATAATTTAAGAACTTTTGCTGAAACTAGCTATCAAAAATCTACCTGTATAATCAATATATTTTTTACAAATTTGGTGGATTGGGTAAGATGCATTCTTAGTCAATCTTAGTCAATCACTAGGTTTGTGCTGAAGTCAAGAGTTAATGATATTGCCATTTATTTCTTGTAAATGCAAGTAGTCGTAAACAGGAGAACACGTAACTAACAGTTCAAAATTATCAAAAAAGCCGACTTTAATAGCTAAAAATCAGCAGATGTTAGATTTCTAGTCTGTTTGGGCAAAACAGAGTTAGAAAGTAGTGAATGTGACAGGATGAGGAGTGAATTGTTGTGAGATTGGTGATTCTGGGAGGTTCAGGATCTGGGAAAAGCACTCAAGCACACAGGCTTTGTAGACAGTTTGATATTCCTAAGATTTCTACAGGTGAAATTCTACGAGAAGCGATGTCTGTTGACTCGCCCTACCCTTCGGGAACGTCTTCGACGAACGGGTTTGGCAGTAACTCCTTCAAAGACGCTACGCGAACGCAACCGACGGAAACCACCAGGGCTGCGGCTGCATCACCGCTACCCTTACGGGAAGAGGCCCCGCGTCTATGGATTAATGCTAACTTATGTGATTTTGGACGCTATGCAAAGCCATACGTACAAAAAGGAGAGCTAGTTCCGGATGAAATGATGATTGAGTTGATTCGGCTACAACTCACACAGCTTGATGTCGAATCTGGTTGGCTTTTGGAAGGCTATCCTCGTACTGCGTTCCAAGCAGAAGAATTGGATTTTTTATTGGACTATTTACAGCAAAAGTTAGACTGGGCAATTTATTTACAAGTACCAGAAGCTATTATGGTTACTCGCTGTTTGGGACGTTCTCTTCCAGATGAGCAACCGGAAATTGTACAGCGGCGTATAGAGTTATTCTACGATCGCACCGTTCCAATTCTGGAATATTACGACCGTCGCCGCCGTTTGTTGACTATCAATGGTGACCAGATACCAGAGATGGTAGAGCAGAACATTCTGAATCTGCTTTCAATTCCTTAAGAAAATATGCAGTTCTTCTAATGATTAACCTTCGATATTTAGTTTATATTTCACAGTTCATCTTTTAACTGCGGGGTTTGATTCGTAAATAAGTTGTCTAGATAGATTACGACACTAAGGTAACCTTAAGGCAGTATTCTATATAAAAATTTTGAGGCAACACCAATGGTTTGGCAGCGTCCAGATGGTCGACATCCCTACCAACTCCGTCCCATCAGCTTTCACACCGAATTTACGCGTTTTGCTCCCGGTTCTGTGCTGGCAAAATGTGGTGATACTCAATTACTATGTACCGTCAGCGTCAATGAGGGAGTGCCTAAGTTTTTAGCAGGAACTGGCAAGGGTTGGTTGACTGCTGAATATCGAATGCTACCAAGTGCCACGCTACAACGCCAAGAAAGAGAATTGTTAAAATTGTCCGGACGGACGCAAGAAATTCAACGGTTGATTGGACGCAGCTTAAGGGCAGCAATAAATTTCGAGGCATTGGGAGAACGCACACTGACTGTGGATGCCGATGTATTGCAAGCAGACGCAGGAACCAGGACAACGGCAATTACAGGCTCGTTTGTAGCTTTAGCTAATGCGATTTCTAAATTATTGCAGCAGGGAGCATTGACGCGATCGCCACTGTGTGGACAGGTAGCGGCGGTCTCCGTCGGGTTATTGCAGGGAGAACCATTTTTAGATTTGAACTATATCGAAGACGTAGCTGCCACAGTTGATCTCAACGTCGTGATGAATCAAGATTTGGGAATTATTGAAGTTCAAGGAACCGGGGAAGAAGGCAGCTTTAGCCGCAGCCAATTGAATCAGTTGTTAGATTTCGCAGAAAAAGGAATACAGCAATTGTTAATCGCGCAACGAAATGCGATCGTCGATTGGGATGTACTGTTTGGTGGAGATTAGGGAATGGGGCATGGGGCATTGGGCAGGGAGCAGGGAAGACAAGGGGCATTGGTGTCAACTTAACGCAAAACCGTTGTCCCACAAGGAACTTCAGTTCCTTGCTTATAGCAAAAGTCATCTTCAGATGACTATATATTCCCTAAAATCTTGAGTCTACTAAAGTAGACTTTAGCTATTAGCCTGGGAATAAATTCCCAGGCGGGTGAGAAGGCCAAGCGTGAAGCTATATAAGCTTAAGTTGACACAGGTGGACAAGGGGAAAGAACTATGATTAACTCTTGCTCCTTGTCCCCCTATCTCCCATGCTCCTTGTCCTCTTCATCCAATGCCCCATGCCCAATATTGATGTTAAAAGTTTCAAAAGTTAAAAAGGAGGATTGCAATAAGTTGGGTATTGTATTGCTGGAAGCAGGCAAAATGATGATGAAGCCATGAACAAAACGGTTGAAGTTCTACCAGATCAGGCAGCGCTGATTGCACGGGCGCTAGACTTGATCCTGTCTAAGATAGATACTGCTATTGAGCAGCGGGGGCGATTTACGATCGCCTTATCTGGTGGGAGTACACCTAAGCCGTTGTACGAAGCGATCGCTAATCAAAAACTGCCTTGGGATAAAATTCATGTGTTCTGGGGCGATGAACGTTATGTGCCACCAGATCATCCTGATAGCAATGAACTGATGGCGCGTCGTGCATGGCTGGATCGCGTTGATATCCCAGCCGCTAACATTCACGCCATCCCAACTTTAGAAGCTGACCCCACAGTTGCAGCTACTAAGTATGAACAACATCTACAAGAATTTTTCCACTCTGCACCCGGAAATTTTCCGGCTTTGGACGTAGTGTTGCTAGGAATGGGTGATGATGCACATACGGCATCTTTGTTTCCACACACAGAAGCATTAAAAGTCAGCGATCGCCTAATTACCGTAGGTAATAAAGACAGCAGCATCCGCATCACTTTTACCTACCCATTCATCAACTCGGCTCATAGCGTGATTTTTGTTGTTGCAGGTGCTAATAAACGACCAGCTTTAGCGCAAGTATTTGCACCTGTAGCTGATGACTTCACTTACCCATCTCGCTTGATTCGACCCCAAGGAGAGCTTTGGTGGCTGCTGGATGCAGCTGCGGGTTTGGAACTACAATCCTAATTTATCCATCAGGAGTACTTGTTAGAATCGAAAGCTAGAGTTGCTCCTCTGCCGAACTTCCGAGCAGCGGTTTTCGCTATTCGGAATTCTCTCTGCTTGCCAGTAATATTTTAAGATGAGCTTGAACAAAGGCTTAAATCCATGATCGTCTGCCCTAATTGCAATCACCCCAACCCAGACGGCGCTGTCCAATGTGAAGCATGTTATACGCCGTTACCAGCGACTAATAACTGTCCCAATTGTGGGGCCACTGTGCAGGCAGATGCCGCTTTCTGTGGTCAGTGTGGTCATAACCTGCGCTCTAGTGCGTCCACGGCTGCAACAGCGGTAGCAGCAACTGTCGCTCCCGATGTTCCTCTAGAAGTACCGCCGTTAGTTACCCCTGACCCGATTTTAGAACTGTTACAACCAGATCCCTTGGGACTCGCCAGCCCCAATCCCCCTGCTGTTTCACCTTTACCACCGACAGCAGTGGCAGTTTCCCCACAGGTAGCCCCAGAAAGCAACCCCCCAGAGCCAGAGCCAACGGTTGCTGCTCAAATTATAGTTTCTGGGCAAGGAACTCCTACACCACCACCAGAACCAGTGGCCGCACCTGAACCGGAACCAGCGACTGCACCCCAACCAGTAGCAGCAACACCACCCGCCAGTGCTTCCAGGACGCAATTACAGCAGATAACAGCGCGGTTATTCCACGTCCAAACCGACAGAGACATTGAATTGCCACAAACGCTGTCTGTGATTCACATTGGTAAGCCTAATGACCGTATTCCCCCAGATGTGGATGTTTCAGGATTTCCCAATTCGGAAATTGTCTCGCGGATTCATGCAGATATTCGCGTTGAGGGAGACGCTCATTATATAGAAGATGTCGGTAGTTCCAATGGCACATACATCAACAATTTGCCGTTACTACCAGGAAATCGCCACCGCTTGCGACCAGGCGATCGCATTAGTTTGGGTAAGGGAGACTTAATGACATTCCTGTTTCAAGTCTCTTAGCTAATACCCAATAACTGTTGAGGATGAACCCCATCATCCGCAATGCACCAGTGACGGAAAACCATAGTCATTCTGTAAAGTAGCTTGGTTTTCCGTCGTCGCTTGAAGCGGACAAGGAGACAAGGGGACAAGGGGAGAAATTATTACTCAATACTCAGCACTCAGCACTCAATACTTTTTCAAGCTAGGATGGATTAAACTACACTCAAGCCGTTGAGGTAATTACGTTAAGGAAAGTGACCCATGAGGGAACCAGGAAAAGGTTTTGAAAACTTGCTCCCCCAAGAAGCTCCCCCAGAAGTAGAACGAATGGGGCTAACCTGGCTGATTGCCGCAGCGATCGCTACTACTTTGCTGTGGCAAGTGCCGGGAGGTGATTATATTTTATACCCGTTTACTATCCTAGCAACTTGGTTTCACGAAATGGGTCACGGCTTGATGGCGCTGGTATTGGGGGGACAGTTTCAGCAATTACAGATTTTTAGCAATGGTTCTGGTGTAGCAAGTTATCGCATCGCGTTGACATTAGGGCCAATTGGCCCGGCGTTAGTTGCAGCCGCAGGCCCAATGGGGCCGCCGATTGCTGGCGCAGCTTTGATTCTGGCTTCCCGCAGTTTTAAAGCAGCTTCCCTGAGTTTGAAAATACTGGGGAGTGTTTTGCTGCTATCAACATTAATTTGGGTACGTTCCTTGTTTGGGTTTGTGGCAATTCCCCTACTAGGTTTAATTATCCTGGGTATTGCCCTGAAAGCTCCTCGCTGGGTGCAGGGGTTTGGCGTTCAATTTCTAGGCGTGCAAGCTTGCGTGAGTACATACCATCAACTCGATTATTTATTTAGCTACAGTGCAGGCCCTCTAGGACTTTCGGATACAGCACAAATGCAGCGGTATTTGCTTTTACCTTACTGGTTTTGGGGTGGGTTGATGGCGATCGCATCTTTGGTAATTTTAATTCAAAGTCTCCGCGTCGCTTATCGTCATTAATAATTACAGCGATTTTCAGGTAAATAGACCACAGTAATTGAACCAACCAAAGGCATCATCTTCAGTAATGTAATTTACTGCAAGAGCCATTGCCTGATTAAGTGGTTTCTCGGTACGTGCCTCACAAGAACGAAAAAATTGCTTGAGTTTAGACCAACAAAGCTCTATTGGTGATAAATCTGGGGAGTAAGGATGCAAAAATTTTACTTTTGCACCAACCGATTAAATGGCAATTCGTAGTAAAAATACTCGTTCTTATCTGTGTAATTTCCGCGAAGCGATGCCTGCGGCGGGCTACGCCTACGCATAATTCTCTTAGCAACAAATCATTTTTACCCTTAACCAAAGATTGGATAATGCTGAGATGTTCGTGACTAATTGTGGGTTTTTGGTATCCCCCACGCCGTTTTGCTTCTATTTGTCCATTTACCCGATACTGACGCACTAGATTTCGTACAAATGATCAGCTAACCTTGAATCTTTGAGCTAACTGCCGCTGTGATCCTTCCTTGGCTTCCCACGCTTCAACCACACGACGACGCAAATCTCCTGAGTAAGCTACTGGCATCTAATCAAACAATCACTTCATGTCCCTTTTACTGCAACTTGTGGTTCAATTACCTGAAATTTGCTGTAATTAGTTATTTTAAATTTGTTTAACAAATGCAGAGACGAGGTATCGCTCGTCTCTATATTTATAAGAGTTTAATGGTATGTTGAACTTAACTTATTGCACCAGAAATTTTTAGGGTAAAAGTATTAGATAAATTATGGTTTTAACTGCTTCTACAATGTTGCCTTTAGGCACTATTGCACCAGATTTTCATCTACCAGAAGTGGTATCTTTCAAGACAATTTCGTTGTCTACCTTTGCAGACAAAAAAGCACTACTGGTAATGTTCATTTGTCGACATTGCCCGTTTGTGAAGCATATCAAAGAACAATTAGCACTGCTGGGGAAAGATTACTTCAACAGTGATTTAGGAATTGTTGCCATTAGCGCCAATGATGTGAAAAATTATCCAGATGATGCACCAGAATTGTTAAAGGAGATGGCGACAGAACTAGGGTTGCAATTTCCTCTATGCTACGACGAAACTCAAGAGACAGCAAAGGCTTACACAGCAGCTTGTACACCTGACTTTTTTGTATTTAATGGCGCACGCAAACTAGTTTATCGTGGACAATTGGATGATAGCCGCCCTAGTAATGGCAAACCCGTAACGGGTGCAGATTTACGTGCTGCTATTGAAGCGGTGCTAGCGGGTAAACCTGTGCAAGATGAGCAAAAGCCAAGTATTGGATGCAATATCAAGTGGAAACCTGGGAACGAACCCAGTTATACCAATTCTTGATTTTCAGATTTGGATTAAGAGTTTTTATTTATTACATAGCGACAATAGAATCTCATCTAAAAGAATCTCAAAAGCCTAGAATAGAAGCTTTTTATAAATGCCTAACGAGTAACTGTTCTAGGCTATTTTAACTTTTTAATTCTGCACAGCGGTACTAAAAATTCACCCCCACCATAACTTCTGAATTTAGCGGGGGTGAATGTAACTTTGCTATTAGTGTTTAATTTCTAAGTTGAGGATATAGTGTCCTAATTGGACTTTATCTGCCCACAATTCATATTCTAGGCGTAAATGCTCTGGTAGAGACTTGCCGCTGAGTGTCATAGCGGTAGTAAAATTACGCAGGCGTATAGGCTCATTAGGTTGCAATGATTCAGTAGGTAGCCAATAACGGCTAATTCCATAAACGCCTTGTTCCCAGAAGTGACGATAACTAACTTGACCGTTACCTTGCATGGTCATGATTACCCGGTAAGGAGAAATCTCCAACCATAAAATTCTAGGACTGTTGGGGGCATAAGCATTATTCCTTTTGTGGGGAAGCGTGTCCTCTGGAGTTATGGAACTCGCTACTTCACAGCTAATTAAGGGCGGAGCAGTCAAAAGTAAATGAAATCGGTCAGTATCTTTTTGATACAATGTCCCGGCAGTTTCCACAACAGACCAAACTGGTAGGTCAGTGGAAATAAGTGATAAGCACACGGGCTTGCGGTGATGGGTCAGCATGGGAGCGATAAGGGCTAAAAGCTATTGAATGAAACGAAATACAACACCTGGGTATCTAGCAGATCAGTCTAAGCAATTAAACAGTAAAACATGCTTAGATATTAACTGAATCTGCTTATTTGGTAATCTAAATCAATAAAAATGAAAAGAAGTAGATGCGAATTTAGAAAGCTAAAACTACAGTTTTTCTTGAGACAGCTAATCCGAAAGACAAGTAGGTAAATATTTCGTAAAAAATCTCAGATGATAGATTTAATACAACGGAAGTCTGGGAAGATACAAAAAACTCCTGTTTTCGTGGCTTTTGGCAGGAATAGAACAGCAATAACTGAACATCAAATTTACTTTTGGTAGATTTGATTAAGTTTCAAGGAGCAAAAGGCGATACCATACTAGGAAGGAAGTCAATAGCAGCGGCAAATGAAGTCGCTTATAACTTCCGGTATATTCAAAAGCCAGTGTATCCTAATGTCGGCTGCTGTTATAACCGTAGAAACGCAACAAGACCTTTCGCATAAGTTAATTATTCAGCGACCTCCCTTGGGGTTATCCTTGCAAGGTCGTATCCGAGTACCAGGAGATAAATCTATCTCCCACCGTGCTTTAATGTTGGGTGCCATAGCCCAAGGTGAAACCGAGATTCAAGGACTTCTGTTAGGAGAAGACCCCCGTAGCACTGCTAGCTGTTTTCAAGCTTTGGGTGCAGAAATTTCGGAACTAAATACAGAATTAGTACGGGTTAAAGGTATTGGTCTGGGAAATTTGCAAGAACCAGTTGATGTGTTGAATGCTGGTAACTCTGGCACAACATTGCGGCTGATGTTGGGACTTTTGGCATCTCATCGAGGGCGCTTTTTTACTGTAACTGGTGATAGTTCTTTGCGATCGCGTCCCATGTCCCGCGTTGTTAAACCTTTGCAACAAATGGGGGCCCACATCTGGGGGCGTAAAGACAATTCTTTAGCACCGCTAGCGATTCAAGGACAAGCCCTAAAACCCACTCACTACTACTCCCCCATTGCCTCTGCCCAAGTAAAATCCTGCATTCTCCTTGCTGGTTTAGCAACCGAAGGAAAAACTACCGTTACCGAACCCGCTCTTTCCCGCGACCATAGTGAAAGAATGCTCAGGGCGTTTGGTGCAGACCTCAGCGTTGACCCAGAAACCAACAGCGTTACTATTACCGGGCCTGCTCAACTGTATGGGCAAAAGGTAATCGTACCAGGGGATATCAGTTCAGCTGCCTTTTGGTTAGTGGCTGGGGCAATTGTCCCTGGTTCAGAATTGGTGGTAGAAAATGTCGGCGTTAATCCCACCCGGACTGGGATCTTGGAAGCTTTAGAACTCATGGGAGCAGATATTCAACTGGAAAATCAGCGAGAAGTAGCTGGTGAACCAGTGGCAGATTTACGGGTGCGTTCCAGTAACTTAAAAAGCTGCATCATTGCCGGGGATATCGTACCCAGAATGATTGATGAAATTCCGATTTTGGCAGTAGCGGCGGTATTTGCCCAAGGAACAACAATCATTCGGGATGCAGCCGAGTTGCGAGTCAAAGAAAGCGATCGCATTACTGTCATGGCGCAGCAACTCAATAAAATGGGGGCACAAGTCACTGAACTACCCGATGGTATGGAAATTACTGGCGGTACTCCCTTGGCGGGTACTGATGTTGATAGCCATACAGATCATCGCATTGCTATGAGTTTAGCGATCGCGGCTCTGGTTGCCACTGGGATCACTACCATTCACCGCGCAGAAGCGGCTGCTATTTCTTACCCAGGTTTCTTTCAGTCCTTGACAGAAATTATTAATTAACGTTCTGGATAAATAACTCACAATTTCGCCTCTTGCTCACATTCCCAGACACAATCTGGGAATTTATTTTTAGAGGATGTTTGGAATTTGGATATCTGCAATAATTTCCGTGGTGAGCAACATCCACTCCACGGGTGTTTCACCTTCTGGACAATCAATCTCAACTGTTAGCGAAATATTCCTTAACATTTTGCTAAAATCTGTTTCAAAATTGAGATAGCCTTAGTTACACAGAGTAATAACTAATTCTCAAGGAGAGAAAATTTGTGAGTCTTCCATATACTGGGGGTTGTCAATGCGGGGAGATTCGTTACGAAATTCATGCCCAACCTTTAACTCTCTACCTGTGCCATTGCAAAGAGTGTCAAAAACAATTCTCTAGTGCCTTTGGGATGTCATTGACTGTAGGACGAGATGCTGTGGTTATTACTCAAGGACAGCCAAAAGCTTGGATTCGTAAAGCTGATAGCGGACGTGAAGTAAAAAATCTATTCTGCGGTGAGTGCGGAACGCGGTTATTTCATGAGCGGACTTACAGCCGTGATACTATCAACGTTAAAGCTGGGACGTTAGATGATACAACAAAGTTACGTCCAGTTGGCAACGTTTGGACACGCAGCGCCCAGACATGGGTAACGATTTGGGACGAGATGCTTAACTACGACGGGCAACCAGATGATATGCATCTTTTATGGGACAAATGGACACAACAGCATTCATAAATTTTTAGCTTTAACATTTGTATTTTTGTAAGCGATTACTCTCCTATGAGTGGATCTACAGCAAAGTATTTGTTCATTCACTCCAGACTGGAGGATGTACAGTAAAATTTTGTACAAGAGATTTTTGGGCGTTATTGCAAGATTTCCAAGAAATATGCCAATTTCTTTGGGCGAATCAAGCGAGCTTTTTCGTCATAAATACGCTGTTCGGGTCATTAATGTAGTCAGCGAAGGGGCCTCGGTACTCGAACCCATACCGTGTGTATAAGGCTCGTGCTGGGGCGAACTCTGGAATTGCCCCTGTTTCCAAATTCAGGCAATCGTAAGCACGCCGTTCGGCTTCTTTGATTATGTGTTCAAGCATCTTTGAGGCGATACCCTTACGACGGTGAGCCTTGGCGGTACGCATTGATTTGACTTCACCACTTCTTGAATCTAGTTCTTTCAATGCTCCACATCCGAGTAATTCATCGCCCTCCCAAGCCGTCCAGAAAGTAATATCTGGCGAGCGCAATGCCTCTAAATCAAGAGCATGAACGCTTTGGGGCGGGGTAATCTCATGCATATTTTCGAGATGTTCCCGCAGAAGGTCAGCGATCTTTTTACCTGTCAGGTCATCTTCACGAATTTGCAATCGACTCATCTCCTTAATTTGCTAGACAAAATTCATGCGCTCAAGCCTTTAGTTGAGCGCGATTATGTGGTTCATCAAAATTAATTACAGGGCCTTTTGGCACAATGCGGGTGGGGTTAACCTTGGGATGGCTTTTGTAATAATGCCTTTTGATGTGGTCTAGATTACAAGTTTCTTTGACTCCCGGCAGTTGGTAGAGTTCTTTAAGATAATTCCACAGATTAGGATACTCGACAATTCGGTGGATGTTGCATTTGAAATGCACATAATAAACTGCATCAAAGCGAAACAAGGTAGTAAACATACACCAGTCTGCTTCAGTAATTTGATTTCCACACAGATAGCGTTGCTTACCTAATACTTCTTCCCAGTAATCGAGAGCAGTAAATAATTCTGTTACCGCTTCATCATAAGCAGACTGAGTAGTAGCAAATCCTGCACGGTAGACACCGTTATTAATTGGTTGATAAATTGCATCAATCGTTTCGTCAACTACTTTTTGCAAATCTTGAGGATAGAAGTTGACATTTTTTTTAGCGAAATCATCAAATTGTGTATCAAACATTCGGATGATTTCGCGGGATTCATTATTAACAATTGTATGTTTTTGGGTATCCCATAAAACTGGAACTGTCACCCGCCCACTGTAATTAGGATCAGCCTTGAGATAAATTTGCCAGAGATATTGAGTACCGTTGACTGTATCAGGAATCGCTCCTGGTTCATCAACAAATTCCCAGCTATTTTGATCAATTTCCGCGCCAACTACCGATAAGCCAATGGTATCTGTCAAACCTTTTAACTGGCGGAGAATTGCGGTGCGACAGGCCCAAGGACAAGCCCAAGAAATATAAAGATGATATCGTCCTGGTTCAGCTTTAAATCCACTTGAGCCATCCGCTGTAATTTGATTGCGAAAAGTTGTTGAGGGACGAATAAATTTCCCATCTAAGTCTTCTTGATTTCTTTCAGCTATCCACTGACCATCTTTGAGGATTCCCAAACCCATAATTACCTCCTGATTCGTTAGCCATTGGCTAATGACCTTTTTTGAATTCAAAATGCAAAATAAAAAATCAAGAAATTTTTGAATTGATTAATTTTGAGTAATCATAAGGGTTTAGCATTGCTAAACCCCTACAATCATGGGGTAATAATTACGAATTATTCTGACTATTCAGCATTAAGAATTTTTGGTACTTTGAAAAAATCGCCTTCCTGTTCAGGCGCACCGTTGAGGATGGCTTCTCGGTCAGGATAGGGTTGCAACTCATCCTCTCGTGTGACGTTGCTGACATCAATTGCCCGTGTTGTTGGGGGCACATCACTGACATCTAATTCACTTAGCTGTTGGACATAATCTAAAATACTTCCCAATTGGGTAGTGAATTGCTCTTCCTCTTCTGGTGTCAATTCTAAACGAGCGAGGAGAGCCACTTTGTGAACTTGCTCACGATCAATCATGGTTTGTCAGTAGTTAATGGTCAATAGTCAATGGTCAGAAATCAATTTATTACTCATAATTGACGACTGACCACTGACTAATTAGCTAAAAGAATACGTCAGTTTGCGATCGCCCGGTGGTTTTCAGCCAGTTTTGAGCTTCGATATAGTTATTAGGAGCCATGCGAATAGCTCTCACCCAGTAGTCTGCTGCTTGGTCTAACAGGGCTTCACCCCCGTCATTATCTCCAGCTTCTTTAGCTTTTTCGCCTTGGTAGTGATAAATCACGGCGATGTTGTTCAAGGCTTGAGGTAGACGTGGGTTAATCTCAATTGCTTGGTGATACAATTCTAAAGCTTTGTTGTGATCGCCGTTGCTGGCATAAATCAGCCCCATATTGTAGAGGATATAGCTGCGATCGTTGGGGTCTTCCTCTAATGTTAGGGCTTCTTCGTAGCATTCTAAAGCTTCAGCATATTCGCCGTCTGCCTGGGCCGTCATGCCATCTCGGTAATAAACAAATGCTTCTTTAGCTTTTTTGTTAGTTGGCAGTATCTTGAGAATGATATCTGCCATCACTGTAAAGGATTTGTCAATAAAGTTATCGTTTTTCTGTGTTCTTGGCATATTCGCCTCTATTGAGATTGCAGCTATTGGCTCAAAAATGCCCCCATCTCTTGTGGAGGAGGACGCGATTAATATTCTTTAGGTCTTGTGGGCACAGACGGAACACCCCTATTTTCCCTTCTGAGCAAAGGAAAGCAAAAGGGGTAACCGCAAATTTTATTCACTGATTATTTTTGCAATCGGTATACTCAATAGCTAATTTAACTGATTTATGAGGCATTCTTCTCGCTCATCGGCATAATACACTCTGGGGTATTATGCTGCGGTTTGTTTACCAAAGTGCTAACCGGGTAGCTAGTCATCGCTTCGGCTGGATAAGGACGCAATAGCTGCTGTAATACATCAGGAGTTTGCACTTCCGGGTCTAACCACAAATTGTAATCGTCGGGAGACAGAATTACTGGCATGCGATCGTGGATTGGTTGCAGTAATTTATTGGCTGCCGTTGTCAAAATTGTACAAGAAACTATTTCCTCTATTGAAGGCGATCGCCATTTTTCCCACAAACCTGCAAAGGCAAAGGGTTGCCCATCTTGCACACGAAAATAAAATGGCTGCTTCTTGCTTGCTTGTCGTTGCCACTCATAAAAGCCATCAGCTAGCACTAAACAGCGTCTGTGTTTAAAAGCTGAACGGAAAGATGGCTTTTCAACAACGGTTTCTGCCCTAGCATTGATCAGTTTTGCCCCTATAGTTGGGTCTTTTGCCCATGAGGGGATTAACCCCCAACGTAAATATTGAAATTCACGTTTATTGCTTTCGAGGTTATGTAAAGCAGTTGCTACCATGTGCGTAGGTGCAATGTTATATTGCGCCTCTAAGTTCGGAACCGCTTCTACATCGAAAGCTTGCGCTAATACTGCTGCTGCTTGATTTAAAGTAAATCTTCCACACATACTTTTATCTCCGACCACGGATTAAAATTAAACATTTAAATATGAGAATTAAAGAATACTTTTTTTATTTCTTCAGATAATTCTATTTCTTTCTAAGATGTTGAATAGAAAGCAAAAAATATCCGGTTTTTGGAAAATCATTTGGTAAGATATTGTATTTTGAACCCTCCCTTCTCACATATTCTTTATTATATTTTTTGGCATGGAAACGCTGCGGCTGTACGATTTTTTACCTTCAGGCAATGGCTACAAGATACGTCTTCTATTAACACAAATTGGGATGCCCTTTGAAAGGATAGAAGTAAACATCACCAAAGGCGAGACTCGAACACCCGAATTTTTAAGTAAAAATCCTAACGGTAAAATTCCACTTTTGGAAATTGAACCAGGGAAATACTTAGCAGAATCAAATGCCATATTGGTATATCTAAGCGAAGGAACAGAATTTCTACCCTATGACCGATTTTTGCGAGCCCAAGTTTTGCAATGGTTATTTTTTGAACAATATAGCCATGAACCTTTTATCGCAACATCAAGATTTTTGATTTCTATTTTAGGTAAGTCTGAGGAAAATCAGGAAGCTATCAAACAAAGACGGGAACCGGGCTATGCAGCATTAAAGGTGATGGAGAACCAATTAACCTTTCACACTTTTTTTGTAGGTGAACGTTATACGATCGCTGATATTGCTTTGTTTGCTTACACTCATGTAGCCCATGAAGGCGGGTTTGATATGACACAATTTCCTGCTATTCAAGCTTGGATTGAACGAGTCAAATCTCAGCCAGGATATATCAGCATTCAACAAGAGTAACAAAATTATTTTAACAACAATGGTCAGTTAACAGTTATCAAGTTAAAGGTGTTAACTGTTAACTGACCACTGTTCACTAATTTAACACTAGATATCTGTATCAATTTCCACTAGCTTTTGTCGAGAGGTCATACCTGATTTAATTTGGATATGAGATTTGGGTACATCAAATTTTTCTGCTAGTAGTTTAATTAGCTCTTCATTTGCTTTACCGTCTACTGGAGGAGATTTTAAATGTATATTCAAACTACCATCGGTTTGTTCTTCAATTTTTTGTTGTTTTGAATTAGGTTTAACCTTAACTTTTTTTTGCATTACTTATTCCTTGTAATTTTCGTAGCCATAGCCAACCTAAAACACAACCCAACAGATAATGTGGAAAATCCCACCAAACAAAGGTAGTACCAAGTAACCATTTACCTATCAATGTAGCGCGAATCTCTTTCAATAATGGTGGATGCCAAAGCTGCAAAAATTCGAGTATACAGGTGATGATAAAAACCCAAATAGGAATTTGCTTGACTGCTGCCCGACTCCTGGCAAACAAAAATGCAAATAAACACCAAAAGATTTCGTAAAATACAGCTGCTCCATAGTCATTAAACCATTGGTGAGCAGGCCCAGAGTAGTATTTAAATAAAAAGCCCATCGCTATCACGATGAGCAAAGAAAAAATGATATAGATTGTTTGGTTACGGTTGCGGAGCATTTTTTCCAGGCTATAAACTAAGGAAAATTTTAGCCTTGGCACCGATATTTTTTCAGTTGCTTTTGCATTATGCAAAATCTCACAACTTCGTAGTCAGATGCAGATAGCAGTATTCCTTCTGCCCTCTGCCCTCTGGCTTTTGTGATTTAGGGATATCTTTTGCTACCAGCACCCACTACACCAATTTTGTGGCGATAAGAGAGTTCAGCACCAAACCATCCAGAAATGCTAGTCAGTGTACCGACAATCAGGGAGATTAACAGTCCCCAAGGTAAGATGCGTGATTCAGCGTTACCCAGACGAAGCAGAAAATTGACAAGTGTTAAAACCAAGATAGAGACGTTAAGAATCATGTGCGCCCAACCTGCGGTGCGCTTGCGGACTCGTTCAATTCTTAAAAAGTCACTCATCCCGGTTATTGCAGCTATGACACCTCCAGCCAACCCGAGTCCGATTAACCATAACGAAGCCCTGGCCCAGAAGAAATCATTGGTTAACCAGTAGCCGAAGTCGCTTCCTAAGGCGGCGGCTAAAAAGGCTATGGGGAAGATGACAGTCAAAGGGTGTAAGGGATGTCCAGCGATCGCCACTGTGCTGGGTACACCACTATCAAGATACTCTCTGTCGTCACTTTCAATAATTGGCGGAATATTAGGAAAAGGTGTCGAGGTTGTTTCTGTAGTTTCCATTATTTACTACCCTAAATTTAAGCTGAAGGAATTTGCTCAACATAAGCTTGCGATTGGAGGATGAGTTTGCCTGTTTCTACCTCTAAACTCTTAACTTGCAAGCTCATTCCATCCAAGTCAAAGTTACTCAGATTCAAAAGTTCACTCGTTTGATCTATCAAAGCTTTTGTGAGTTCTGGCGATATTTCTTCACCTTGACCATACTCGACATTTTCCAAAGAAACCGTTTTTCCGTCAGGGCTGACACGGGGTACTGCCGAAAAATCAACTTGGCGAGTTTCGCCAATTTCTACTAACAATATGTTGGCATTGATTGCAACTTTTTCCTCCCCAGGTAAACGGAATTCTACATTTTGGGGTGCAATTGACATCGGTTGTCCGTCGATCTGTATTTTCTGATTTTGAAGTTGGGAACGGACATATTCCGAGTTAAAGGCGCGGTTAATATCAGCTTCGGTTAAAACAACCCGCGCAGTTCCTACAGTAGGTTTAGTAAGTTCAATTTTGCCAAAGGCAACACTCATGGGATTAATAGCGACGCTATTTGTCTGCATTTGCATTTCCTCCATTCGGAGGTCTTTTTGCATCACCAAACCTTTGCCTTCAATCGTTACTGAATCCACTTGTCCTTGAACCAGTTTGAGCGGATCAGTTTTAATATCGACATCTAAATTTTCTACTGCATCCAACTGGCTAGATAATCCTATTTCGGCTGCTTTATTCAGCGCTTGCTCTCCTAGTCCAGGACTTTCTGACATTATGACTTAATCTCCGCTTTGACTATCTTTGGCTACCTTTGAGTCAATCTAGAAAATCGACATCAAAAATTTATCTATCTGGCGATGGAGTAAATATTTAATACTTGTCTATCTAAATGTAGAAGTAAGAATTTATGAATCATTTTTTTAAGTTTCTATCTTGAGTTGCGAAAGCAATCACTCAAAAGAAAGAGGGAAGAATACTCAGCAATATGCAAACTTGAGATTAGTGACAAATACGAACACTTTTTTGAGGAGAACATAAAATGGTAGCTAGTTTAGATGATGCTAAACGCAATGCAATTGCCGTTAAATTGGCAAATATGAAGGCCCTCCAACAGTTGATTATCGAAAATGAACAACTGCTTTTGAGTCAAGGTCTTGATAGTGAAATTGCTGATCGCCTCCGCGATTTCCTCAAAGATGACGAAAAAAATCTGGGCATTATTGAAACAGCAATTGGTCAGTATGGTATCCAAGCTGAACCAAAACAAAGTGTTCAACAAATGATTGAAACAGCTCGGCAATTGTTTCAAGGTTCCGAACTAAGCCTGTACGAAAAAGTATCTCAGCATGAATTGCTGAAGCATCAACAAACCATGAGCGGTTTGTTAGTTCACAAAGCTGCCCAAAAAGTTGGCGCTGACGTAATGCTAGCGATCGGGCCTCTCAACGCCGTTAACTTCGAGAACCGCGCTCACCAAGAGCAACTTAAAGGCGTTTTGGAGATTTTGGGTGTTCGTGAGCTAACTGGACAAGATGCAGATCAAGGTATCTGGGCACGGGTTCAAGATGCTATGGCAGCATTCAGCGGCGTGGTAGGTAGTGCTGTTACCCAAAGCAGTGACAAACAAGATCTGAACATCCAAGATGTTATCCGGTTGGATCACAACAAGGTAAATACTCTGTTCACCGAACTATTGCAAAGCGACGACCCACAAAAGATCCAAGAGTATTTTGGTCAAATCTACAAGGATCTAACCGCTCACTCTGAAGCTGAAGAAGAAGTAGTTTACCCAAGAGTACGGGCTTTCTACGGCGAGGGCGATACACAAGAACTGTTTGACGAGCAAGCCGAAATGAAGCGGATGTTAGAGGAAATTCAGGCTATTAGCCCCTCTTCAGATCAATTCAAAGATAAAATCAGACAGTTGATGGATGCCGTTGGCGATCATATTCGTCAAGAAGAAAGCACAATGTTTGCTGCTATTCGCAACAACTTGAGTTCTGAGCAAACTGAACAATGGGCTACCGAATTCAAAGCTGCTAAGACCCGAATTCAACAAAGACTTGGTGTAGTTAGCGAAGCAAATGCGTAGAACGCTTTTAGCCTTCTCTAGAGATTAGCAAAGGTTAGTTAAAATTGCAGGCTCCCAACATCTAGGTGTTGGGAGTCTTTGCTTATCGTCAATCAAAAAACTAGGTAGATTAATGGTGCGATTAGCTGCCAAGTCGTGTTTCATCCCACGCCCAAAAGAAGTGGGCTTTCACGCTCCCGTTATTCCTTGTAATTCCTAATTAAGAAAAATTTGTGTTGTAAATATAATAATTTTTTCCTATAGAAATCTTCAAAAAAATGTATGGTGGGCAATGCCCACCATATCCGGGTTTTGGTGGGCATTGCCTACCCTACGCGTATTTCATAAATTAAATAGGAATCCTATAGTGTAATAAATAATATCGATTTATTCTCAGCAGGTTAGCTTTTCAAACTAAGAGGAGGAATTATTGTAACTATGAATCAAATTAAGCGTGTTGTTATTGTCGGTGGAACCCACGGAAACGAACTTATAGGTATTTACCTGGTTAAAAAATTTGAGGAAATGCCTAAGCTAATTCAGCGAGAAAGCTTTGAAAGTTACACTTTGATCGCCAATCCCAAAGCATATGAAATTGGGAAAAGATATGTAGATACTGACCTCAATCGCTGTTTTCAACGCCAAGATTTAGAAAATCCAAAGCTTTCAAGTTACGAAGCACAAAGAGCCAAAGCAATTTACCGAACTTTCGGGACTGGAGGTAGCTTGGCGGCGGATTTTGTTATTGATTTACACAGCACAACCTCCAACATGAGGCTAACAATTATTTTGCCAAGCAAACATTCATTTAACTTGCGGTTAGCGGCTTATCTTTCTAGTGTAAATCCCAACGTTAAGGTACTTTATTCAGAGCCAAAAACCTCTGATAGGCCTTATCTAGATTCGATTTGCGAATTTGGCTGCACTATCGAAGTCGGTGCAGTTGCTCAAGGAGTATTGAATGCAACTTTATTTCAGCAAACTAAAGAACTTGTTCACATAATTCTTGACTATGTGGAAGCCTACAACGAGGGAACACCACCGCAAGTAAAAGATACATTTACTATTTATCAAACTATTCAGACAATAGATTATCCCAGAAATGAAGTTGGAGAAATTCAAGCAATGATTCATCCTCAGCTGCAATTTAGAGATTATGAAGCACTGCATCCTGGGGAACTAATATTTTTAACTTTTGATGGACAAGAGATTGCCTATGAAGGTGACTCAACTGTATTCCCGGTGTTTATTAACGAAGCAGCTTACTACGAAAAAGGCGTTGCCATGTGTATAACTCAACAGCTACAAGAAGTATTATCTTTATGAGGCAGGGGGGCAGAGGAGCAGAGGAGAGGGTTGTAGGTTTTACCTATTAATAGCAGGATAAAAACCCTTTCTTTTAGAGGGTTTGAGGGCAGTGCCAGTATTTATAAGCAGCATACGCCATAGTCACAACCCCGGTGAGAATTGCAGATTCATCGACTTCAAATTCGGGGTGGTGTAATGGGTGATTAATAAGTCTGTCTGGGTAGCCTACGCCCAAGCGAAACATAGAACCAGGAGCGTGTTCTAAATAAACAGAAAAATCTTCAGCGCCAAGGGAGGGTTCGGGTAAGACTTGGACGCGATCGCTACTCCAAGCTTCTTCAGCTGCTGATTGAAACAATTGTGTCAGGGCATAATCATTTTGAACGCTGGGTACGCCTTGGTGATAATTGACTTGATAACGCGCACCATAGGAATTGCAAACATTAGCGACGATATTTTCGATCCACTTGGGGAGATTAGCACGAGTTTCGGGGTGGAGCGATCGCACGGTTCCCAGCAAGCGTACCTGATCGGCAATCACATTTGGCGCTCTCCCACCATTAATCTGTCCAATGCTCAATACTACAGGACGTAGGGGATTTTGTGTCCGGCTAATTGCCTGTTGCAGCGCGGTAATTACTTGCGAAGCAATCCAAATTGCATCAACCGCCTCATGAGGACGCGCCCCATGCCCAGATTCGCCAATAATGATAATCTCTAAATCATCGGCGGCGGCGGTCAATGCACCGTAACGCACACCAATCGAACCTGCGGGTATGGAAGGAAAAACATGAATTCCTAATACAGCCGAGACATTTTTCATGGCTCCATCTTTAACCATCCAGTTTGCTCCTTGAGCAATTTCCTCGGCTGCTTGAAATAAAAACCGCACCTTACCGCCTAACGCTTCTGCCATTTGGGACAGTACCATTGCTGTTCCTAAGCCCACTGTGGTATGGACATCATGTCCACAAGCGTGCATCACGCCTGCGGTGCGAGAGGTGTATTCCAACCTAGTACGTTCTTGAATTGGCAAAGCATCCATATCGGTACGTATTGCCAATAAACGGGGATCTTTACCAGTACCTTGCAGTTCGCCAATAACCCCAGTTTTGCCAACCCCCTCTTGCACATGCAAACCACTAGAAGACAGCACACCAGCAACAAAAGCAGCTGTTTGGTATTCTTGACCGCTGAGTTCTGGGTGAGCATGGATGTGGCGGCGAATTTCAATGAGGCGGGGTGCTAGTTTTGTGGCTAAGTCTTTAATCTCGGTAAGCATAGATTGATCGCAGTTGACTGGCTTTGTTCCCATGATAAAGAAGTGTTAACCAGTAGCTAACCTGAAATTACCACAATATCAACGGAAGCTTATGCTATAAGCCTTGATATATAAAGAATACAGCGATTTTATTCTCAAAAACGAGTCATTTATAACTTTAGTAAATAAGGTTTCGGATAAGATCCCCCCGCTTACGACGACCCCCTTTTTCAGGGGGTTAAAGAAGAAAAATAGCATCCCTTTTTAAGGGTAGGCAGTGCGCCCCTGCTCCTTTGCCTCTTCTTGAGCGTGAATATTTGCGCCTATTTCTTCGGAGTAACTTGGTCTGGGCCTTCCTGCAACGACCAGCCATAAGGTTTGTCAGAGGTGACGACACCATTAGCCATTGTTGTTAGCCGGAAATTTGCCGCCCGAAAATTAGTGAACAGCAATGTGGCACCCTTGAGGTTAGCTGCTTCCAAATTGGCACTGATGAAACCAGCAAAAGATAAATCGGCATTCTCTAAAGATGCTGATTTCAAATTTGAACCGGTTAAGGAAGCACCTTTGAGATTCGCAGAACTCAGAATCGCAGCTTCTAGGTTTGCACCGGTAAGGTCTGCATTGGTGAGATTAGCCTGAGATAAAATGGCTCCCTTCAAATTAGCCCCACGCAAATTAGCTCCTGGCAGATTAGCTTGTGTGAGGTCAGCACCACCCAACTCGCACCTGGGACAGTTACCCGTTGTCTTCAATTGCTCTAAATCTTGTTGGTTCAATGCTAGAGCTTGTTGTGCAAATCCAAAACAAGTTAACAGGGTCAGGGTAGCGACAGTCTTAAGTTTCATATTTTTTACGGATATTCACTAACGGATGACAAGTACTCTCGTGTTCCGTTAAAGCCCCATAATACTTACACCATCGCCAAACTCTGATGACAAACACAGAGGGTAGTCTCTGGCTCACACCATAGGCTAGGTAGAGTACCTAAATTATGGGCATTTCAACGGTCACGGACACGGTATAACAACTATACGTATGTCATACTTAACATATCCGAATTTCTCACCAAATAGCGGCTAATGAAGCGACGATGAAGAAGTTATAAAAATCTTATAAATTCTAGTAATGATACTAGCCAAAATAAAATGTAGGGATTAGAATCTAGTCGTAACGAACTATACTGAACCAATTATAGACTACCACATATTTGATCCCCCTAGGCCGATGATAAAAAACGGCTAGGGGGATCTTAATTTTGGGCATTTTCTTAACGCCACCCTAAAAAGCGCAACCCAGGCACAATTAGGTAATAATTCACTGCTAACCAAAAGCTTAGAAACGCACCTTCAACAATAAAAAAACCTAATGGCAGGGGTAACTCCTGCCATTGGGGTTGACTAGAAAATTGAAATACATCTGGTGGCAACCCTAAACGAATCAAACTAATGAATAAAAGTGCAGTACCCAAGGAAGCAATGACAGCGTAAACTATACGATGGCTGCGAAGACCTAAACCGAGGGTGAACAGGAAAACTGCAAACACAATTGACATCACCAACCCTTCATTACTATTTCTGGGTGTGGTGAATTGCAAAACTAACCAGCCAAAGCCATAGCTAATCATACCCATCAGCGATGCTACCAAAAACCGCCGTCGCTGACCAAAACCACCCGCAGCTGTTAGTCCCCATGCAGTTCCTAAACCTGCGGCAGCAAACACTAGAATTTCTGCCCCTAATACAGTTGAAGTATCGGAAAATAAGCCAGGTAGCTGACGAAAGATAAATTCGGCAACGCGATCGCCTAAGATTGTGCGATAGGCCAAAATAAAACCGGCGATCGTACCGATAGCAGCACCAAGCCCAGTCAGAATCATCGCCCAAATTGTTACCAGACAGGCTAGTAAGAATTTAGCGATCGCCTGAAGTATAAAAAGAGTAGTCTTGCCAACAGCTTTGCTAAAGTTCGCTAAGGCTTTTTCCACAGCTTGCATTAGCAGTATCAGTTTATTTAATACTTGCTGCCAAAAGCCTTGAAGTATAGAAAATAAATTCTGCTGTGATATTCGAGAAATTTTCGCCAAACGTTTTTGAATAATATTGGCATTTGCTGGGCGCGATCGTACATCCTCTTGCACCATCTCATCCAACAAATCTGCAAACTGCGGATTCACATTCACCCGACTACGCCAGCGCAACCCCCCAGTCTGTGGATCTTCCAACTCTGGGGGATACTTACATGTTAGTAATTCAATTGCTGTGCGACCAAGGGCATAAAAATCAGAACTTGGCCCCACATTACCCCCAGTAACTTGTTCTGGTGGGCTGTAGCCGGAAGAAAATAATCTAGTTGAACTCGATTGAGAACGAAGCATAGGGCTGCTAAATTGTTTGGCCCCGCCAAAATCAATCAACACCAATTGATCCCCCCCTGTTTCCTGCCGAACCAGAGGTATAGTTGGCAAGGAGTTACGCAGCATTAAATTAGAAGGTTTGATATCTCTGTGAATAATCTGGTGTTTGTGCAATTCCTGCAAAATCTGTACAGCCTGGGTAACCCAGTTGAACACCATAATCTCTGGACAGCCTAGAGGATAGCTTTTAAGAATTTCTTCTAAAGTCTGCCCGTTGATTTTTTCCATCACCAGACAAGGCAGTTGACGTAGTTTGGGATTAGACAAATTTAATTGAAAATAGCCATCTGCATCGACTCTAGGGACACCCGGATGCCGCAAATTGCTTAAAACTGCCGCTTCTTGTCTAAACAAGTCCAGTGCTTTCAGTGAATTTTCTACCAATACTTTCAGCACTTTTTCTGTCTGCGTTTTTTCATCCCAAACTGTGTAAATTTGGGCAAATCCTCCCGATCCCAAAGGCTGAAGTGGGATATAGCGGTCTAACAACTGTAGCGGTGCGCCACAGCTGTTACAAAATTTGTTTCCCCAAGGCTGAGGATAGGGACGTTGACAGTCAGGGTTAATGCAGTGAACCGCACTCTGAGTGATGTGGGACACAACCGCTACGATACAAAGGCTGACTTGATTTTAGCGTTTCTTTAGGTTTCTGGAATTCATCCAGATACGCTAGAATTTGCAGAATTTCACTTAATTGATCGTGAGTAACAACCTCTTTAAGAGGAAAAATGAGTTTTTGTATTGACATTGTGTTTACAAAATTTGTATGTTGATTATATAAAAGACATTTAGAGGAGATTGATTGATGCAAAAGAAATCAACAGAGCCAGTCAATCGGAACCGTAATCTGACGATCAATATCCGGGTACACCAAACGCAGCGTGATTTAATAGATCATGCGGCGGAGATTCTTGGTAAAAATCGCTCAGATTTTATGCTAGAAGCAGCTTGTCGAGAAGCTGAAGCTGTCTTACTTGAACGCAGATTATTTATTTTAGATGACGCAAAGTTTAAACAATTTATGGATGCTCTCGATGCACCACCTATGGAAAACCAGAATTTACGCAAATTATTGACAAAAAAAGCGCCTTGGGATGAAGTGTGACAATAGAGGAGAATCAAGAGTTACAAGCTCCTCAACCAATAAATTCAAACTATGATTTGAATGAATTTAATTCAGGGTATCCAGAATTGGACGATTGGTTGAAGAGTCGTGCATTAAAAAATGAAGGTGAGGCTTCACGAACTTATGTTGTAACGGTTGGACAAAAAGTTATTGCTTATTACTGTCTGGCTACTGCCAGTGTAATACATGCCGAAGCTCCAGGTAGAGTTAAACGCAATATGCCTGATCCCATACCTCTTGTAGTTATTGGCAGACTCGCTGTAGATTCTCACTGGCAGCAAAAAGGGATTGGGAGTGCATTATTGCGTGATGCTGTTCTTCGTATATTGCAAGCATCTGAAATTTTAGGAATCAGAGCTATTCTTGTACACGCTATCTCAGAAAGGGCAAAAAAGTTTTATGAGGAGCGTGGGTTTATTCCTTCACCAGTCAATCCAATGACACTTATGGTTACGCTTGCAAGTGTAAGGATTGCATTGAGTAAAGATAAATTTTAGCTAGGAAGGTGCGTTATGCTAAGGCGTGTCATCAAATAGGCATCAATCTAATTTAGAATTGATAGCCAAGCGCGAGTTGAGTCATGAGGAGGAGTGTAAAAATGACGCGCCGCTATGCTTTGCGAGATGACCAGTGGGAACGCATCAAAGACCTACTACCAGGGCGAAAAGAGACTGTCGCAGTGACGGCTAAAAATAATCGATTGTTTGTCGAAGCCGTACTGTATTCTCCCCTTGCAGGTATCCGGTGGCGAGACTTACCCGAAAGGTTTGGGGATTTTCGATCGTTGCAAATTGGAGCCTTGTTTGCAATAACCCTGAGTGGGTGGCGAGACTTACCCGAAAGGTTTGGGGATTTTCGAGTAGTTCATACCCGTTTGAGTCGATGGCAAAGCGCGGAGTGTGGCAACGGGTGTTTGAAGCCTTAGCCGAGGATGCAGACAACGAATATGCTCCCGATTGACTCGACGATTGTGCGTGCCCACCAACACAGTGCCGGAGCAAAGGGGGGGATGCGTCTAGGGAAGCCATCGGACGCAGCAAAGGTGGATTGAGTACCAAGATTCATACCTTGGTGGATGCCTTGGGCAATCCTATCGGCTTTCACCTGACTCCTGGACAAGCATGTGACCTTGATGGAGCCGATACCGATACACTGCTTGCGGACAAGGGATACGATGCTGATGAGCGCGTGATTGAGCGACTTGAACAACAGGGCAAAACGGTAGTTATTCCGCCTAAACGCAACCGTATTGTTTCTCGTGAGTATGACAAAGACTTATATAAAGCACGACATCTGATTGAGAATTTCTTTGCCCAACTCAAGCAATATCGAGCGATTGCCTTTGGCACTGCGCTTCGCGCAATCGCAACACGTTATGATCAGCGGGCAAGGAACTTTCTGGGCGCAATTTATCTTGCTGCTGCCGTTATCTGGCTTAATTGATGACACGCCCTAAAATTTAAAGCTGCAAATATTTAATTTTAATCCTCTGGTGCTGATTTACGTCTATACGTTACAGAAATTAGCGCTTCATAGGATAGAGTACACATAGCGGTTGGTAACTGCAATGTAATACAATTTGTGACTTTTAGCAGCTATCGAAAACTGACTAAAGGCCATGCGAGCAGTTGCTGAAGTATTGTTGCAAGGAGAACATCTTGAGAATACTTTTATTTATCCTGCTGTTGACGATCGCCCTATTCAGATTCACATTCATTGTTCCAGCATTAGCTGCCGAAATATCCAATGGAGCCAAAATCTTCAACGCGAACTGTTCTTCTTGCCATATAGGTGGTGGTAACATCCTCATTAGCCAGAAAACCTTGAAAAAGGAAGCATTATCAAAATACCTGGAAAATTATGACAATGACTCTATTCAAGCAATTATCAACCAGGTACAAAACGGTAAAAATGCTATGCCTGCCTTCAAAGCTAAGTTAAGTAATCAGGAGATTTTAGAAGTAGCTGCTTACGTTTTTCAACAAGCAGAAAAGGGTTGGTAAACTGCCTGAAATATGTATTTAGGAAAGGCGAAAACTCTTTGTTTAGCCAGAGAGTTTTTAACCTCTAAAAACATCCGAAAAAACCGGATTAAGGATAATCATAATGATCAAGGATGAATGAGCAAATGAATCATTCATCCTTATTCATTTTTAACTCCTCTCCAAATTTCTAGATATCAAATTCTAAGCAGTTTTTATTTTTCTTGATTAGAGCCTTGTCTTTGCTGTCTCAATTCACGCAACTGTCGTATTAGTTTTTTACCAGATTCCACAGAGGATGCAGTCTGATTTCTATTGCTATCTAACGTAGTTAATGGTTTAGCTGTAGCTGCTGGGGTGGGTGCAGATAATGGCTTAAGTCCGTCCACTGGTGCAGGCGTAAGCTGATTTCTATTGACTGTTGAATTAGATAATGGTTTAGCAGTATTTGTTGGTGTAGGTAAAGACTGGCTATTATCTACCGGATTAGATAATGGTTTAGCAGTATTTGTTGGTGCAGGTAAAGATTGGCTATTGCTATTGACTGTTGGATTAGATAATGGTTTAGCAGTAAACGCTGATACGGGTAAAGGTTGATTGCTATTAACTACCGGATTGGGTAATGGTTGAGCAGTCAACGCCGATACGGGCGATGATTTTTGAGTATCCCCAACCGCATTATCGCTGTTATTTCTAAACTCCAAGCTAAATGGGTGATGAGCAATTTGCTTATCTCCCTTTAGAGGATGAGTGTTAAAGTATTCCCTCGTTTTTAATTGCAGGGCTGGCGAGACTAACTTGGTTTCAAATTTAATATCCAAGACTTTACCATCAGGATCTACCACTAATCGACCCAAGACTAGACCTTCCTGCTCAGGTTTATCTGTAACAATCGACTCACGGATGACAGCCTTTTCTGCTGCATTCGGATATTGTTGCTGTACTGCTTTTCTGAGGTTTTCGTAAGAGTTGATCTGCGCGAGCGCCTTTTCTGTTCCTATTGCAGGTAACTCAACGGGTATTGCCGATGTAGATCCTACTTGTCCTTGCGGTATGCTTTCCCTCGCTATTAATAAGTTATCCCCAGCTTGTGGAGTTTCTCTAATACGAGCTACTAGCTGCTCGTTTTGAGCAACTTTAGATGCATCTTCTCTAAGCTGAGTATTTTGTGGAGTGGTATTTACATCTGGTGTTATGGCTGGTGTTGTAGCGGCGGTGGTCTCAGAGAGATTGGGAGATGGAGAGTTTAGCAGTCCATCAGGTATTTTAGCCTCCGGCAATACAGGCAATTTGCTGATTGGCAATGGTTTAGTTTGTGCTATTGCTATATCCCTGTTACTGAAACGCGGAGCTGATGAAGAGAATTTTTCCTTGGCTTTGAAACCAGATGTGTCAAATCGGAAATCTCCTCTGGGAGCTATCCGTAGAGGTTGTCTTTGGGGTAGCGAGGAAATGCGGTAATTATCAAGTGCTTTAGGGATGGCCGGTAGTACTAGCTGACTAGGCGCAGGTGGTGCTGGTAACGGAGGTAAAGCAGCAGTTTGGGTATCCGGGTTCAAAGAAGGAATTTGTGATTCCAAAGGCACTGGGGATTGTAGAGGAGCTGGTGATGTGCCTGGAATTTGTGGCAGTCGATTTTGGTCAGCTTGGCTTAATTCCAAGACTCCGACTGTTTTTGACGATGCTGATTCTTGAGATTTATTGGAGTCTACAGGCATCAATGGCACAATCAACGCAATAGCACCGTGGATGCCAAGAGAGGCTATAGCTGCTATCCCAGTTGGCTGGCTTAAGATTTCTGGTAGATTTTTCAGCAGGGAGACGTAAGACATAGCTGTTATCGTTCACTCGGCTCGGTTGCAGTTAACTTTCAATAAATTATTAAGCGGACTACCGTGGCAATAGATGCGTTCCTTTAAAAATCATAGCTTCCTGTACTAGTCCCAAAACAGCAATTTTGGCATTTTTTCCAGGATTTTATTTTTGTAATAAGGTAATATTGTACTTCAAAGTTGCATTTGCTAACGAGGCGATTAAAAAATTATTATTTTTGGCTTTTATAACTCCCACAATTCCAACTAAAGGTTATGGTAGTTGCAACTTTGAGCGTAGACGCACAAATGGCTTATCGCCAGACTTTATATCAGTCTCAATATATACTTCGTCGGCTGTTCAATTTGCCTGTTTCACTAAATATTCTATTTGCGCTCAAATATGCTGTAATCACAGATACCAAGCTTAAGTATAAATAAAAATAAATCAGTACACAGGTAACTGAATCTAATTTATCCTAACACGTCAGCCCAACCTAAAATTGTGGTTGGTGTTGTTATTCTTTTAGAGATTTTAATCAGGCACACAATCATAATAATTTGAGATTGTGTAAAAAAAATCTCAAGTTTAAAACTTTTACATTTAAAATTTAAAATGCCTTTACCAACAGTTATTTTACCTGGCTATTTAGAAAGCGCGATCGCCTACCGCCAACTCGAACAATCTCTACAACAGTTGGGTTTTCCTACAGTTACAGTACCGCTGCGCCGACGGGACTGGATATCCCTGATCGGCGGACGACCTGTAACACCTATTGTTTGGCAACTAGATCGCACTGTAAAGCAGATATTGCAGCAATATCAAACTTCTCAAATTAACTTGATTGGTCATTCGGCAGGGGGATGGATATCTCGCATCTACTTGGGAGAAAAGCCTTATTTGGGGAGTGGTGAAGCACAATCATCTCTGTGGGAAGCTCACCCTCTGGTTGCGACTCTCATCACTTTAGGTACACCTCATGTTAGCCAAGAGCGCTGGACACGTTGGAATTTAGATTTTGTCAGCAATAACTATCCTGGAGCTTTTTACAAAAACGTTCGTTATGTATGTATAGCTGGCAAAACTATCTTTGGACAAAAGCGACCCGGTAGCTGGTTCGCTTACAGTAGTTATCAATTAACTTGTGGTCAAGGAAACACTTGGGGAGACGGGATCACGCCCATTGCAGCTGCTCATTTGGATGGTGCCGAAAATATTGTCATTGAAGGCGTCAGGCATTCTCCCAGAAGCCCTGGTATTTGGTATGGCTCACCAGAAACGCTGCAAACTTGGGCACAATATTTGGCTTAAATATATCCAAAGGGTAAACTAAGTTAACTTTTCTTAGTTAAGATTGTAATAAAAATACACTTTTACTCAAAATAAAGAGGTGTCAGTCATGCAAATCACTCATTTCGATAGGATTTTGCGGCGACTAACGACAATATTATCAGTCGTGATTCTTACTCTGTGCTTGATTGACCTCACTACTGGAGTTTTACTGTCTTTTTATTACGAACCGACAGCTGGTGGTGCTTATAAGTCGCTGAAGATGATTGATACACAAGTACCATACGGCTGGTTATTTCACAAAACCCATGATATTGCTGGTAACGCTGTAATTGCTGTGGCCTTAATTCAAATTGTAGTGATGTTTTTAGGTCGGCAATTTCGCAAGAGTTGGCTAACTGCTTGGATTAGTGGGATTTTGTTTACTCTAAGTGCGATCGCTCTAGATTGGACAGCAATGCTTTTAGACTGGACTCAAGAAGGATACTGGCGTTTTAGCATTGAGCTAGGAAACATCGAAGCCATTCCTTTCATCGGTGGACAGTTGCGAGACATCTTAACTGGCGGGGGAGCTATTAGCACTATAACTGTTGAACACCTTTACGCTTTAAACAGTTATATTATTTCGCCTGTCGCCCTAATTCTGGCTGTGGTGCATTTATCTGCTGTACTGTGGCAAGAGCGAGAAATGTACGCAGAAGAACTGACATCCAAAATGAACGAAAGTGGCTTTGATCAAGCGCCAGAAGTTTCACTAGCGGAAAGTTGAGCCAGTTTCGATAGGGGGACTTCTTCAACCTCAGGTAACTTTTCCAGAGATAGGGGAGTGGACTGACTCGCACCAGATAAGCGTTTTAAAAGATTAGGTCTGGGGTCATACAATAAATAGATAATGCGATCGCCAACTTCCCATTCTTGATTAACTGGCATTACCTGTAAGCGTTGTTCTCGTTCTACCAATAACGGTACTAATACCCCAGTCCGAATCTTTTCCTGTATATGATCCTGTTGAGTAGAAAATTCCAACTCAGTCAGCGTAGTTGTTCCCAACTTCACTCGCCCATCATTCAAGTATTCATTCCAAGTTTTAATTGCCAAGTCTGAAACGAAAGCTTGGTTAACTTTACTAGTTGTAGAAGTATTTGCTTGCGGGTCACGGGGAAAAACAGCTAAGACACGCGGCGGATGAAATTCCTCAGCTGCTCGTTGTGCCAAGACAAAATTGACCTCGCCATTACTAGTCATAGCCAAAAAAGTGCCCATAGAAGCTAGTCCCGCTTCTTCCAACACCGCAGTATCCAGCGCGCTACTAGCAATCACCCGCAGATTTTGAGCTTCAGCTTGTGCAAAGCAGTCCGGGTCAGTATCAATCATCACTACATTTTCACCCCGTTCTTGAAAGAACCGGGCAATTAACAGACTCAAAGGATTACAACCTACAATCACCGCCCCAGTCGCTTCTTTGGAGGTGATTTGCAGCCACTTAGCAACCTGTCCAGCAGTAATGCCTTGACAAACAACCGTCATAATAATTGTTAAGAACACTAGGGCTTTGATCGCATCACCACCGTTGATACCCTTTTGTGTCAACGAAATTGCAAATAAAGAGGCAACAGAGGCCGCAACAATCCCTCTAGGAGCAACCCAACTTAAAAACAATTTCTGTCGCCAGTTGAGGTCACTGTTCCAAGTACACAAAAGAATGTTAATTGGTCTAACGACGAACATTAGTACCAAAACCGTGAATAAACTGCCCCAACCCAAGGCAAACACACTGGCAATAGATAAATCAGCTGCTAACAAAATAAACAGTACAGAAACGCTGAGAATGGTTAATTGACCTTTGAAGTGTCGCAAAAATCTTTCTTCTGGTACTGAGGAGTTGGCAAATACTGCTCCAGCAACCACCGTTGTCATTACTCCCGATTCACTGCGGATAGTTTGCGCTAATGTGAATAAACCCCAGAGTATCGCCAGCACCACCAAGTTTTTCAGTTCAAAGGACAAAAAATTGGCGCGTTTAAAAATCAAGCTCATCAAATAACCGCCAGCACCACCAATTGCTCCACCAATCCCAAGACGTATAAGTAAACCGATGATGGCATTGATTGGGTCGGCATCGCCGTTCAAAATCGTATCAAGGACAACAAAGGCTAGGATAGCCCCCACTGGGTCAATTAAAACGCCTTCTCCTTCTAAAAGCGTTGCCACTTGTCGATCAACATTGATTTGTTTCAGCAGCGGATTGATGACGGTTGGGCCTGTAACCACGATTATCGAAGCGTAGAGAAAGGCTATATTCCAGGGAAATTCACCTAGCCAATGAGCCGCCATACTACCGCCCATCAATGTGATTAGCGTTCCTAAGGTGACCAACAATTGTAAGCTAACGGAAACTCTCCCCAACTCTCGCAAATCTAGGTTGAGTCCACCTTCAAACAAAATTATTGCCGTAGCTAGGGCGACAATAACTTCCAGACCTGTACCTAGCAAATGAGGATGCAATAAACCAATACCATCAGACCCCAGCATGATGCCCAACAGCAGCAACAATACAATGCTGGGTAAGCGGAGATAGGCAGCAAGCACTTGGGCGCTAATACCTGCAACAACAGCAGTCACCATTTGTAGGGTGATGTCAAAAGATGCTTCCATGTAGTAGATTTTGAGCGATATATATCAAAATCTTTTGTAAAGAATAGTAAACATTACCTCTAAAGGGTACAACATCACACCCTTTTTCCTTTGTTAAATTCAAACTTTTTTATACTTAGTTTTTTATAATACTCTATTCTCAGCCTATTGGCAAAAAAGCAGTAATGCCTAGCTAGAAACTAAAAGTACTCTTACTCCTTTCCTGCTGATAAAATTACCTATTTATTCTTCTCTCTCTGACTTGGCGTCTTTAGCGGATCATTAAAAAATTATGTATCTTCCAACGCTATAACAGTAAACGGCTGGTATCAACTCAAAACAGCAAAAAATAGAATATATTTGGCTTTACGATTACACAAATATAGCCAAAAATTTTTATAAATTTGCAATAGCAATGGCTTATAAAACCCAAAGTTTACAGTAATTTTTTGCAGATTTACGAATTAAGATGTGTTTCTAACACTAGAAAGCAAAAACTGAGAGCTAATTTGTAAACCAGAGTAAAATCCTTGTCCCGTAAGGGTTTCACTAATTTGGGAGAATCAAGCCTTTATTTTCTCAAAGCCTTATCCAGCAAAGAGTTAGATATCCTTAAGATTTTCTTTACGAATCAGCTCTGAGTTTCAGCTTTTAAAGTCACCGTTAAATTGCTTGTACTTTTTGTATTTCAGCGCTAAACCTACTCCACCAGTCAATGCTAATAAACTGCCAAATATAGAACCAGGTTCGGGGACAGATTTAGGGGACATTAGGAAAGCACGCCACTGACTATTCTTTACGCCAACACCTGTAATCTGCCCAAGGTCGTTAATACCCCATGAAGATATTACTTCCCAGCCAGAGGAGTCAGGAATTAAAGTATTTAGGTCAGTCATAACACCATTTTCCCAAAGAAAACCATGAGCAATTTCTTCAGTTAAGTTGGATGGTAAGTAGGGATATTCTCTCAATTTACCTGTTTGGGAGCTACCAACAACCTGGCCCAGATTGTTGATGTCGTAGGCGTAGCTATCATCGCCACCAAGAGTGCCGAGACTCTCCATCACACCATCTTCCCAAAGGAAAGCATGACGGGGGAAACCATACTCGACATCAGAATAGCCCACCACTTGACCTAAGTTATTAATGCTATAAGCCGAGCTATTATCACCCCCCAGAGTGCCCAGATCCTTGGTTACTCCATTTTCCCAGAGAAAAGCACGACCATCCGAATAGCCAACTACTTGCTCTAATTCATTAATGTCAGAAGGGAAACTATAGCTACTATTATTCAGCGTTCCTAAATCTTGGATTTGGCCGTTTTTCCAGAGAACGGCGTGTTCTTCTTCGGTGGTTCCGGTGGGTGTGGAAAAGCCAACAACTGTGCCGGCATCGTTGATATTAGTGGCAACACTCCAAGGTCCGCCAAGAGTTTTTAGCTCTGTCATCACACCCTTTTCCCAAAGGAAGCCGCGGCGCAGCAGACTGCTGTTAAGAGACTCGCCAACTACTTGTTTGGAGTTATTGATACCTCTGGCGGCACTATTGTAACCACCAAGCGTACCTAAATCCTTGATGCTGCCTTTTTCCGCAAGAAAGGCATGATTGAACTCTAATCCACCAGGTGCATCTGCATAACCGACTACTTGGCCAGAGTTGTTGATATCGGATACTCCAATCTCATCAGTTCTTTCACCGCCTAGTGTCCCCAGATCTAAAATAGAATACAGCGATGCTCCTATAGCTAACTTAGGGATTCCTAGAGTAATTAACGCAGCACCCAAAGTGGCCGTTGATAAATTTCTGATCCCGTTCGAGATGGACATAAAATTTCTCCCTTAGTACGGGTAAAGCCCACACTCACTGTGCCCAAGGTTGATTTGAGTATCGGCTGGTGATCGCTTCCGCGCGCCCTGTTGCCCAACCGCACTCCGTGTGGTTGCCTCAAAGCGGAGCTTTGAGGGAGCCTGTTCTGGAAGAACAAGCGTGTCTTCATACGGGCGATCGCGTCTACTTGCACTTAATTTAGCGAAAACAAATTTTTTTAGCAAAAACTGTTGACATCGCCTGGGAAATTAGTTATTTTATAAAAGGTTTGAGTCCAAGACGCCCCCATCGTCTAGAGGCCTAGGACACCTCCCTTTCACGGAGGTAACGGGGATTCGAATTCCCCTGGGGGTATTAAAAAGAAAATTAAAGTGCAAAAAGTTGCCTTTGATTTATCCTACTAAAATAAAAACCTATCCTTTAATTGATGTGAATTCAGGATAGGCTGATTAATTACTAATTTTATTTGCTGGCTAACTGCTCTACACGCTGGTAAATAGCTAAAAGATTTAACCGCAGATCCTTGCTGAGGCGATTTTCAATGATTGTCACTGGCATAGTGAGTTTAGGCCAAACTTGGATTGTGTAGCAGAGATTTGTTCCCATCAACTCACCGAGAGAATAAGGCTCTAAGCACCAGCTACCAGAAAAGCCTTTGAAATCTCCCTCTACCATACGAAAATTAATTTCTTTGGGGAAATATTCTTCCAAATCAAGAACTACACGCGCACAAAAGTTAAAGTTTAGTAGGCGCTGAGAGCCTATCTGCTCTAGTCGAATACCACCGTTAGGATGCTCAAGCAGACGACTCTTAGCAAGGTTAGGAATAAAATCGCCTAATCCTTCATAATCTGTCAAAACCTTCCAGATTTGTTCTACTGGTTGGGGTATCTGGATTTTAGCAGTGATTTGCCGTTGCCTTTCTGCTATTTTCTTAATTTGGACTTCTACAGATGGTTCAGCACCTGTATCAAGAGCCAAATTCGTGTTGAAGTTTGTTTCGTCTCCAGCGACATTAAAATCAAGGCCGGTTGTGGTGTTAGTTTGTTCAGTCACTTTCAGAATATGGTTTGCTTGCTTCAGAAAACTGGGGTAAGGTGAGCGTGAAACAAATGTTACTCAGGTCTAACTCTGAGATTTGAATACTCTCAACGGCAATCGTCCCATTTAGGTGCTGCACAAGGGACTTAGCTAAAGCAAGACCCAAACCAGTCCCAGGAGTCCAGCGTCCTTTACCGCGACGGAATTTGTCGAAGATGTAAGTCGCTTCTTCTTCGGAGATGCCACGTCCTGTGTTTGTCACCTTAATAATAACTTGATCGACCAGTTGATCGACTTGATGCTCGGCTTGCAAATGAACTATTGTGTCATGTTCTGAGTATTTACAGGCATTAGTTAATAACTCTTGCAGAATACGGTCAAAACTTTCTATTTCAGTTTGTAGCTTTAATGAGCGCTCCGGTAAATCTAAGGTAATACTTAATGCTTTATCTGCCAGTTTTTTCTCAAAAGATGCTGCTAAATCCTGAATTCTTGTATTTAAATCAATAGTTTCAAATTGCGGAGTTTCTTGATGAGACTCTAGTTTCTGAAGTGTTAGCAAGTCATTAATCAAATTGATTTCTTTGGTACATTCTTGCTCTAAAATATCTATATACTTAGCCTGACGTTCTGGTGCTATTTTTGGCAGACGTAGATTACGAATTGACATCAGCATATTTGTCAGTGGGTAGCGTAAGCGATCGCTGATGTTGCTTAAAAATTCATCTTTAAGATGGTTGAGTTCTCGTAGCTGCTCAACGTATTGCCGCGTTCTTTCATATAATTTTGCTTGAACTTCCAGACTGCGTTGCAATTGTGCTGTACGTTCATCTACCAAAGTCTGTACCTGTCGTAATGTCTGTGATTGAATTATGGCATTACTGACTTGAGCGCAAACCATTTCTACAATATTTAATTCTGCTTCTTGCCAACTGCGAGCAACTGCTTGCTGTAGCACTATGAATCCTAAGACTTTGCCTTGGCTCTCTAATGGCATTAAAAGTACAGCCGGTAGCATCTCGATTGCAAACAATGGAGCCGGCGTTAAGTTATCTGTTTGGTCTGTATAATCATTAATAATTATTGGCTTGCCAGAATCTATAAGCATACGCTGGCATAACCCACATTCTGAAACAACAAAAGACTTATTATCTAAGGTTTTTGCTGTATTTGTGCCGTAATGGAAGTCCCTAGCCCACTCACCAACTACCGTCGCTTTGGCCTTGGGAATTTGTTTTTTAGGTCGAGTCCTAAACAGTGGATCAGTATATTTTAAAAGTATCAGTAGACCCCGATCCGCCTGTAGAGATTCGGCAGTCGAGGCGATTACCAACTGGAGCATTTGATTCAACTCCAAGTTGCTACGGCTGAGTATAGTTAATTGCTTGATTAAGCTTTCGTGTTGGTTAATTTTTTGCAAATACTGCTGTTGAGCAGCAATTAACTGTGATTGTGCTACTTGAGCAAAAGCGATCGCGCAAGACGGCTCTATAGTTTTTAGCAGTTGTTTTTCTGACTGACTCCAATCATAAGGTTGGAATTTAATCAGGCTAATCACTCCATTATTTTTATCATTAAAGCGGGTGGGAATTGCCAAAACAGCTTTTATTGGTAAAGGTAAGGATTGACAACCAGTTACCAGACTTTTTTGAATTGTCGAAATATCTTCAATGGTTAATGGTTCAGCAGCACATTGCACTACAGGCAATTCCATCAGCAACTGTTCCATCAAGAATGTTTCGTCTGAGTGTGGTAATCCTAAATATTCGTCACTACACCAATTAGCAGTAGTCGTTTCACTGCATACCTCACTCATAACTGTAACTAAGCAGCAATCTACCTTGAAAGCCACTCCCAGCAATTTGGCTAGTTCTCGCAGCATCAATGTCGTCGCTGAACTTTTAGCGATGATTTGATTGATCTTGTGTGCCAACTGGTTGGCTGGTTCTTCCTGATGCTGCATCAGCTTGACTTGGTATGGTTGTAGTCGATCTACGTCATCTGGGCACTGTGGCGGCGATGATAAACGCTTTTTCATTCTTGGCACGCTCTTGGATAACGACCCCATTTTTCTGCACCCAATTTCTCAACTTAATTCTTCACCATGAGTTTGTTTGGTGCACCCTGATGAATTGCAAATCTTCTATGAAGACTTTCTCTCACCTGTTATAGCCCCTTTCTATTTCAGATGACTAATTTTTGGTATATTAAACAATTTTCTACACAAGTAATAAGACACCTAAGATATACTAAAAAGCCTCAGCTAGATATTTGCTGCCTTGTCTGTATGGGCTTAATTTACAAACTTTGACTTAGGATATCCTGCCTGCGACTATACATAAACCGTAATTTCTCTAGAATTAAGGCAAAAACTCCGATTTTTTTGCGTGTTAACACTTAAATTTCTCAATAGAAATAGTATTTATATTACAGAAAAACGTAAGTAAGCTAACTTGCTATTGGTTTGGCTCGAAGGAAAATATGACCACTATATATTCGGTAAGTAATATATAAGTTTAGCTTTATATAGTTGACTTATAAAAAGTATAATATTTACTTATGAATGCAGCCTAGTATCCTAAGTTGTAACTGGGCTGCATTCAGACGAATACAAGATTATCCAGCCAAACTCTCAATACTCAGAGGAACCATGTCACCATTTCTTGTCAGTCCTAAGAGCATTGGTTGTTGCGGTTGAATGAGTTGACCTGTAAGTACACAACGTTCTTCTTGTTGAGCTGTGGCGGCTATGCTAGCCCGAATATCAGTTCGTGAAAATCGGGGTTTCCACTCACCTGATTTTTGCTGCACATAATTCCAAAGGATGTCTCGGATTAGAGCTTGATATCCTTGATTGCCAGCTATATCTTTTAGTTTATCTTTCAGTTCCCGTTCAAGACGAATACTGGTAACTTCCATATCAGTGGTTGGGGTACGAGCGATGGTATGCATGTGTTTTTTCTCCTTAAAGGTATAGACAGGATAGTAATACAAGTGTAGTATGTTTAAAGGAATGTTCAATAGGTGAAATTTTCTGTGAAATCCGTTTATCCCATCTCTACTTCTTTGAGCGCTACCAACTGCCGAACCAGTCGGGAATCAGCGTCTGTGGGAGTGGAGTATTTTTTTATGGGTAACGGTGGCCAAAAATATGGGCAAATCACAGAGGGTAATTATGATTTTAGAAATATCAGTATTGGTGGGCTGAATGAAAAACCACAACTAGACGTAAGAAGCGGGAGGTACAGGCAGAGGAATACTGTACCGATATAGGCCAAAAAACTTTTAGGTCAATTTCCCACCCCCGCTTCAGCTAAATAAGAAGCGGGGGTTTTTTATAAGGAGTCAAGCTGTGACAAGCGCAATGCAAGTGTTAGAGCGATCCGTAGTGGTGTTTTCTCAAAATTACTTGCCACTGTGTCGGGTCAATATCAAGCGGGCGATTGTGTTGTTAGTGACAAATAAGGCTGAACCATTAGGATTTTCGGCAGAAGGTGGATCGCAAATCCGTTCCCCTAGCTTGATACTTGACGTGCCAAAACACATTCGTTTAAAAATTGCTTCTAGTGAGCGGATGTGGAAAGTTCCTCCGGTTAATCGGCGGGAAGTGTTGCGGCGAGATCATCACAGTTGTCAATATTGCGGTAGCACTAAACGTCTAACGCTGGATCATGTGATTCCCCGATCTAAAGGCGGTATGCACACATGGAATAACGTAGTCATAGCTTGTGAAAGATGTAACTCCCAAAAAGGCGATCGCACTCCGTCTCAGGCTGGTATGCCACTACGTACTCAACCTAAAGCACCAGTCCATCCGGCAATTTCTTTTGCCGAGCAGTTCTGGATAGATATGCAAGCAAACCTGGAATAACAGGAGAGCAGAAGGAATGCTGAAATTAACTTATACCGAAAGGAGCTTTTACTTAGAGTGTCTAACTCTATCGCTGGAGGAGTGGGTAGCACAGCGAGTGATTTTGGCACTGCGAGTTGGTCAATCTCTTTGCGTTGAACCTAGCACTGCTTCCTTTTTGCTTCCTGTTGATTTACCAGGAGTAGAAAAGCTCAAGGCTGAGGTAAAACGAAATGACAGTGAAATCATGGCGCTGTCTACCTGTGATGCCGAATATATGGAAGTCACCCTGCGGGGTTCTTGGTTATCAGACGGTTCTGAGGAGGCTGCGGGTGTGTTTGTCACTTGTATGAGCGATCGCACTGAGTTCTTTCTACATAAAATTTGGCAGGAAGCGCAAGCCTGCGCCTCTGCCATGAGCGAATAATTAGGCAGGGGTGCAGGGGCAAATAACCAATGCCCCATGACGGCAGTTGCTTCAAGCCGGGGAACCCGTCCAACGCACTGCCTCCCCCATGCCCAATGCCCAATAGGATTGTTATTTCTGCATTTCTAGTAGTTCGGGAATTGTCACAAATCGGTAGCCTTGTTGTTTGAGTCCGTTGATGATTTGTGGCAAGGCTTGTACAGTTCTTTGGCGATCGCCTCCGCCATCGTGCATCAATACAATAGAACCTGGTTTGGCATCTCTCAAGACATTTTTCACGAATACTTGAGATTTAGCACGAGGATCTGTATCGGCAGAAGTTTGCGACCACATGACTACAGCATATTTCTGGCTATGGGCGTAAGCAGCCAGTCCATTATTTAACACGCCTCCTGGAGGACGGAACAAACTAGTTTTGACTCCTGTAGTTTTGTATATAAGTTCGTTCGTGCGCTCAATTTCACTTTTGGCTGTGGCTGCATCCATTCGTCGATACCAATGATGCCAAGTATGGTTGCCTATGGCGTGTCCCTCAGCTACTACTTGTTTGGCAATTTCGGGATTTGCTTGTAATGCTTGCCCTACCCAAAAGAATGTTGCTTTAACATCATTTTGCTTGAGAATCTCCAACATTTTTATGGTGGTATTGGGCCAAGGGCCATCATCAATGCTCAAGGCGATAACTTTTTCGTTGTTGCTAGGTTGCACCTGATAAACGGTTTTTCCCTGAAATTTTGTTGGAATAGTAAAGGTCAGGTTTTTTACTTTAGCTGGTGCAGGCGATTGGGCATTAACTTGGTTGATTAACGCTTTTTGTGGAACTTGTGCAGCATCGAGTTTATTTGTTAGCTGGTTAATCCCCAATTGTGGAGAAATACCTGGGGTAATACTACAAGCTGTTACACAAAAGGCGATCGCTACTCCACCAATTATCTTTTGCCGCTGGCGGTGATTGTCTGTCACATCAGGTTTCCAAAAACTGCCCAATCATAAGCGCTAGTTTTGCTTTTTCAAGGAATTCATTAGGCTAAAACCATTGCAAAATAGCCTTTTTAGACAATCTCAAAAAAATTTTACCAGCCCTTGACAATTTTTGTATTACTTATGTAGTATTAATGTAACTAAAAAGGCAAAGCTTCCTAAGGAGCAAAAGCCATGTTCTACTACATACAAATAGTTAACAAACGCTGGAATAACCCAGAGCCATCAGCGAATAAAGCTCCTACTATTTCCAAACCATCTGAAGTAGAGGAAGTAAATGAGAAATCTTCTGAGTTTGCAAAGGCAAAATCTACCGAATACATCCGTAATGCACAGCAAAACTATTACTTAGAGCGTCGGTTATTTTGCTAACAACCTCTAACGCTTAAAAGTAATTTATCTAAACCTTGAAAAATGAAGATGAAATGGGCAAGTTGATGAAAATCGTGCCTCAAAGTTTAGGTTGTGCGATCGCTTTGTAAAAGCGTCCTTTACTGGTTACAAATTTAAAACGCGAGTCAAGCCTTGCCACTCGCTTGTGTAGTTCTGTTATCTTCTATCATCCGCTGTCCACCGGGAGCCGGAAAGTGAGGTGATGTGCTGATAACTCAGAGATAGGAGGGACAGTACCTTTCTGGTGGATTGAAATCTTGATTTTGTATGCATTGGGCGGTTGGCATAGTGGCTGTGCAGCGGGCTTTTAATCCGCAGAGATAGGTTCAATTCCTATACCACCCACTATTTTTCTTATTGATAAAGAACTTGATTTATATCTGTGGCTAGATGTTAATAATAAGCTCACTGGCTGCGATAAATTACAGATTACTAAGCCAAGCGAAGTAATTGATGCTGTTTTAAGGTTTTATGTCCACCTCAATGGCTGTGGCGGCATCTAGTAAGCCAAATTATTAGATGGGGTGAGGAACTGATACATGAAGTCTGCAAAGAACACTGTGTAGCCGAAAAGTTACGCACAAATGCGCGGGAATACGAAAGCGATCGCTACTATGTAGCAATGGGAGTAATATCCTAACTCTAAGTTTATCGAGTAATTTGTAATTGTACAATGCCATCAATATTTAGCTGATGAATAATATATAAAGACTGGTAATTTTCTAGTACTTTACTTAATATAAATAGTATTAAATAATGGCTGATTGCCCTGTTAAATCAATATTTTTCTGATCTATCTAGGGAGTGATCTTATTGTAAATAAATATAAATTTAATTTCATTCTTCAGATTGATGCAAGGATTAATTATTATAGTTAAAAATAAACTAGTGAACCTAGGATGAAGAATTAAAAACTTCAAAAAAATATATTAGTTGAATAAAAAAGCTTCCTTTCTAGCACTACTAGTTTTTTATTCAGCTTAAGACATGAAGCTACTTCTTCTCTAGGTCTATTGCTAAGTAACTTAGGAGCAAACCTTGAAAATTTGTTAACTTAAATTAACTTAATCAAGGTAAAAGCTTCTTTTTTAAAGTACAAGTTCTGCGTTTTTGACGCTGTTATTGAGGAATTCAAATGAAAATTATTGCTTTGGTTTCATCTGCCTTACGTCCAGTGCGTTTCTTAGTGTTGGCATTTACCTGTACACTGCTATTTGTATCTAATGCGTTTCCTGCTTTTGCAATCGAGAGTTATCAAAGTGATCCCCAAGAAGCCACTACACAACTTCTAGAAACTCAGGCCAAAACTGACGAAATAGATAGAGCAGCGCCCTTAGGAATGAGAAAGGCTCAAGAGGAAACTAATAAGGGGCTTAACGAAGTTCAGGGAGATGCTGATATCGATAAAATGAAGCGTCCTGATAACTCTCAAAGTGCAACTTCAGTAGAAGAAGAAGTAGAAAATTTTCTGGAAAAAGTAACTGGTAAAAAATAAGCAGCGTTAGTCACGCTCTCAGCTTTAACCTGTGCAACTTTTAATAGGTCTAGTTCACAAGTAGTTACTTTTTTATTTACAATCGATTTATAGACATCTTGATAGCCAACAATCAAGATGTCTATTACTATTTGTACTTGAATGTTTAAAATTAAATACTCAATATTAAAAATAAATATTTACTAGTATATAAACATACTTGTCAAGTTTAAATTAAATATTCTTAATTATCTTTCTGTAGGCTGATGTTACTTCACGATTTAATTTGTGAACTTAGTAGATAAGTTCGCTTAGAGATGGAAAGCAATGCCGAGAATAAACATAGGGTTGACAGAAGAACAGCGTCAAGGAGTTATTAATCTGTTAAATCAAGATTTAGCAGATGCCTATTTACTTCTAGTTAAAACCAAAAAGTATCACTGGGATGTTGTCGGTCCTCAGTTTCGCAGTCTGCACCAGCTTTGGGAAGAACACTACGAAAAGCTGACTTTAAATATTGATGCCTTGGCAGAGCGGGTTCGTGCTTTGGGTGGCTACCCAGTTGGCACAATGGAGGGATTTCTCAAGATTGCTACCCTAAAGGAACATGCTGGTGATGTCCCTACAGCAACGGGAATGGTAGCTAATCTTGTAGAAGATCACGAGCAGGTTATTCGTAACTTGAGAGAACATGTGGATCAGTCTGGTGAGGAGTTTCATGACCAGGGAACAGCTGATTTTCTGACTGGTTTGATGGAAGAGCATGAGGAGATGGCTTGGATGCTGCGCTCATTTATTGAAGGGCAGGCACTGGAGCCAAACGGTAGACAGCCAGCAGGAGAAACTCAGACACCTGTAGGTGTATAGGCCAGTAGCCCAAGCATAAAGTCTGACTGGAAAATTGCAGTTTGCGGGAAGAAAAGTCTACCCGCACCTGCCTATTTAATATGTTCTTTGCAAAAACAAGATTTTAGGAGATTCAAGTGCCAGAAGCATACGTAGCAGAGCGTACAATCTCAGCTGTATTGAAAGAACAGAAGCAAATTGATGATGTAATTCGACGGTTATTAGACCGGGGTGTGCCCAGAGATCATATCTCCGTATTGGGAAGAAACTTTCAGTCAGAAACTCGAATTGCTGGCTTCATTAGTAAGCGAGATGTGATTGTGGGAGGTTTGAGAACAGGGGCCATTTTTGGTTCTTTGTTTGGTTCCTTTCTCAGCTTGCTCACGGGAGTAGGCGTACTGTTTATTCCCTTTGTTGGGCCTCTTGTAGCAGCGGGCCCAATTAGTGCGGTGCTGCTTGGGGCTGCAAGTGGAGCGATCGCAGGTAGCGCTGGTGCAGGCTTGGTATCAGTTTTGACTACTTTAGGAATGCCAGAAGATAAAGCAGCAGTTTATCAAACCCGCTTACAAGCTGGCGAGTTCTTGTTAATGGCAGAAGTTCCAAGCGATCGCACTGGCGAATTCCAATTACTACTGGAAAGTGCTGGTGCTGAAGAAATTCACACCGCCGAGAAAACTTTGGCTCGTCCTTGTCCTGGCCCTTGCAACAAGCCAGAAGATTTATCGCCGGAAGTTCGCTCTCATCTTTCGCAGGAAGCTCAACGTACATTTATTGAACGCTATAACGTTGTACTCAGCGAAACTAGTGACGAGTTCACAGCTGAACAAGCTGCTTGGGAAGCTGTTCATCAGCAATTCGATGAAGATGAAAACGGTGTTTGGTCAAAGGCTAAGGTAGGCGTTTAAGATATCAGCTTTGCAAATTTATAACTGGTAATGGGAGCAAAAACATTACCCTTTAGGACTTACGCATTCGCAACGAAAAACAAGGCTTCGGGATTGCTTCCCTACGGTCGCAATGACGAAAATATCTTATTGTTGCGTAAGTCCTGCCCATTACCAACTATGGCTCCTAACTAAGGCAATTTATAGCTAGCAACGCGTATAGTTAACTGACCTTGGTTAGGATTACGGGTAAATATAAATGCGCCTTCTTCCTTTTCACCACCAGATAAAAAATCAATCTGTTGTTCGCCTGTTTCTGTAACTTTGCCGTTAATTTCTAACTCAGCCATTATCTGAACTGACTCAGCTGTATCTCCACCAGTATTAACGACTTCAAAGGGAACATAAAATTTTCCATCAATTTCCCGAATTGTCTGCTTCTTAGTAACAGATACAATAGGAGGTTGATTTTTGTCGTTTAGCCATGTGTATCCTACTAAACTAACTATCACTGCCAGGATGAATGAAGCAGTAATGAATGTCACCCATTCAGCCGGCGATCGCTTTTGATGTTGGGTTTCTGTATTACTCATATTGCTAATCTGCCAGCTGCACCGCCAATAGTTGCAGGTAAACCTAATATTAATGTGTGCTCCAACCACATTGTCCAGGGGTCATCAAAAGTCAACTTTTGAAAGAACCACAACATTATCGCAGCCGATAATAGTGAAACTAAGTAAGACATAATAGTTTCGCTGGATGGCCGTTGAAAGAGTCCCTTTTGCTGCATACGCTTTTTTTGGTCTGAAAAGCCTGCCTGAAATACAATGCCATAGGAAATCAATAAAGAGGTAGCGATTATTGCTAATTGCCAAGGGGGAGAGACAGCAGCTGCTAGCATGGGAATCTCATCTGTTGGCGCAATATTAAATCCAATTACGGTTGCACCAATGACAGTTGCACCCAAATCAGCGAACGTGGCGTATAACTCAGTATCGTGGTTCTTGGTTGTAGTGTTGTCGTCAGCAGTTGTTTGCTCTTCAAAATTGTTTCTACTAGCATCTCCCAAAAATTGATTGGCTAATGCTACACCAAGAGTAAAGGGAACACTTTCAAAGATAATTTTGCCTAAAGCTTCTTTAACAGGAGTTTCAAGTGTTAATTCTCTTAACAACAATAAAATAAATGTACAGCAAGCTAGCCCAATCGCTATTGCTTCTACAGTATCTATTGTGGCTTCATAAGCTCGCTTGTTATGTCTGCGTTTACGAAAGCCTCCGGTTCGGTTCAGTAAAAAAACTGCAATAAACATTAAGGCGATCGCCAACATCATAAGTTGTGGTTTTGCTAGCGAGCCAATCCACCACACTTCCATTGTGTACAGCAAGGGAATACCAAACAAAAACCCTCCGCACGTACCTCGAATGATGTCATTAAGCTCACTTCTCCATACATTTTTTTGACGTTTTTTTGCCACTCCTAAACATTCCTTTAATTAAAATTTGCTTGTTGATGTGTAAGTCAAATAAGCCATTTAAATACAATAGTTTGTTTTTTGACTTCATCAAACTAGTTGATTTTAATATTTAAATAACTGATATATCCTTCGACTACACTAATGTAGGGTGCGTTAGTGCGATCGCATCCAAGCTAATTCAACTGCCTTTTGCGAGGAAATTCCAATGGTACAGACCCCATCTAAACGCATCACATTGGAGGAGTTTCTGAAACTACCAGAAACTAAGCCTGCTAACGAATATATTGATGGGCAAATCATCCAGAAACCAATGCCACAGGGTAGACACAGTACGATTCAAACAGAGTTTTCTACTACTGTTAACCTAATTCTTAAACCTCAACAGGTTGCACGGGCATTTTCAGAATTACGTTGTATATTTGTTGAAAGGTCAATAGTTCCAGATGTGTCTGTCTTTACCTGGAAAAGAATTCCGCGCGACGGAAATGGTGAGATTGCTAATACCTTCTCAATAGCCCCTGACTGGACAATTGAGATCCTTTCACCTGACCAAAGCCAAACAAAAGTAATCAAAAATATTCTGCATTGCCTTGATTATGGCACTCAGATAGGTTGGTTAATAGACCCAAATGAGCAAACTGTGTTTGTTTATCTGCCAAAGCAGCAACCACAGGTGTTTGACCAACCAGCGCAAAAACTCCCAGTTCCATCTTTTGCTAGTGATCTAACTTTAAGTATTGGGTCTGTGTTTGGTTGGTTATTACAGTAAAAGCAGCCAATCGCATACCTCCTGTTGTTAGCACAAAGAGCAACACACTATTAACTCAAAAGTCTTCGACGTTTAGACTTCCGCATTGATATATTAATACATCGGTCTGCAATCGAATTGCATCGACCTGCAATTAAATAACATCGACCTGCAATTGCATAACATCGGTCTGCAATTGCATAACATCGGTCTGCAATTGCATAACATCGCCCTGCAATTGCATAACATCGGTCTGCAATTGCATAACATCGGTCTGCAATTGCATAACATCGGTCTGCAATTGAATTGCATCGGTCTGCAATTGAATAACATCGGTCTGCAATTGAATAACATCGGTCTGCAATTGAATAACATCGACCTGCAATGCAATTGCGCGGGGCGCAGCGCCAAAAGCGATCGCTCCGCGTCCTACTTATTTCTTAACCCTACAAGGAACACTCATGCATACTAATATCTACTTATACAGTGCGTAAGTCCTAAGCTTGTTGAGGTGTCTAACTATGACTCATGCTTGCTGCGGCCCTGGTTACGCTTCCCCAGAAGCAGCCATCCAAGCAGAACAGGAAAAAGTGCTTTATGCGATCGCTCTTTATACGGGTACAGGTATTGAGAAACCAGATTATCTAGCAACTGTAGACGTTGACCCTAAATCCCCAACCTACTCCCAAGTGATTCATCGTTTATCTATGCCTTACATTGGCGATGAGTTACATCACTTTGGCTGGAATGCTTGTAGTTCTTGCCATGGTGATGCTAGTAAATCACGGCGGTTTAGTGTGATTCCTGGACAACGGTCTAGTCGTATTTATATTGTTGATACAGCAGAGACGAAAGCACCAAAACTACATAAAATTATTGAACCAGAAGAAATCAAAGAAAAAACCAACTTAACTGCACCTCATACAGTACATTGCCTAGCAGATGGTCATGTGATGATTTCTATGCTGGGTGACAGCGAAGGCAATGGCCCTGGTGGCTTTTTGTTACTGAATGAGAATTTTGATATTGCTGGACGCTGGGAACGCCAAGCCGATACTATGCAGTTTAACTATGACTTTTGGTATCAGCCGCGTCATAATGTCATGGTAAGTAGTGAGTGGGGCGCACCCAAAACCTATTATCCCGGCTTTGACCTGAACGATGTAGCGGCTGGCAACTATGGACACCACATACATTTCTGGGATTGGTCAACTCACGAGATTATCCAAACTGTTGACTTGGGGGAAGAAGGGTTAATTCCTTTAGAAGTGCGCTTTCACCATAATCCCGACAGCACACATGGATTTGTCGCCGCCGCACTCAGCAGCAATGTTTGGCATTGGCACAAGCCTAACGGTCATTGGCAAACAGAGAAAGTCATTGATATACCATCAGTAGAGGTAGAAGGCTGGCCTATACCTGTGCCATCGTTGATTACTGATATCTTAATTTCAATGTGCGATCGCTATATTTACTTCTCCAATTGGCTGCATGGAGATATTCGTCAATACGATATCAGCGATCCTTCCCATCCTAAGCTGACTGGTCAAGTTTGGTGTGGTGGTTTGTTAGGTAAAAATGGCGAAGTACAAGGTCATAAATTGGCTGGTGGCCCGCAAATGCTACAGCTAAGTCTGGATGGTAAGCGGCTTTATGTCACTAATTCTTTATTCAGCACTTGGGATAATCAGTTTTATCCTGACTTGTCTAAAACTGGCTCATATCTATTGCAAATTGATTGCGATACTGAAAATGGGGGACTGAAAATCAACGAAAATTTTTACGTTGACTTTGGTAAAGAACCAGCAGGCCCTGCTCGTGCCCATGAGATGCGCTATCCTGGCGGTGATTGTACTTCGGATATTTGGGTGTAAAAGGGACTTCCAAATAAAAAAATAATCAGAGGTCGCAGAAAATCATTACATCTTAGACGCTGTAGAAGCTGCTGGATTAACATTTCTGATATCGCATTCCTGGCAATTGCGATACCAAACCCATGAGTTCTAACTGTAATAATGCACTAGAAACCGAGCCAGCGGTCATGCCTGTTTGTTGGACAATAAAATCGAAGGGTAAGGTATCAAAGGCGATCGCATTCATTACTTGTTGCAGTTCTGGTGATAAATCTGGCAAAGTTAACTGCTGCGGTGCTGGGGAATCTTCAACTACATCTAGTTGTGGTATCGCCCCCAGCATTTTTAATAGTTCGTCTAATTCCTTGAGAATTAAAAAAGCCCCTTGACTCAGTAATTTTAAACACCCTTGGGATGGGTAGTCGTCTAACCTTCCAGGTAAGGCATAGACATCTCTGCCAAACTCATTTGCATAGGTGGCTGTTATTAATGCGCCAGATTTTATTGGTGCTTCTATTACTAAAATGGCACGGCTTAATCCTGCAATAATTCGATTGCGGCGGGGAAAGTGGGCACGATCTGGTGGGGTTTTTGTTGGATACTCACTTACAACTAATCCCGCAGCTAAAATTTGCTGATACAGATCCCGATTTGTGTGTGGATAGATGACATCTACACCTGTACCTAAAACTGCGATCGTTCGTCCACCAGCTTTGATGGCGGCGGCGTGGCTTTCAGTATCAATTCCCTCTGCCATACCGGAAACAACTGTAAAGCCGTTTTTGGCCAAAGCTGTACTAATTTGACGAGTCCAGCGGATGCCATAATCTGAGGGTTTACGAGTGCCAACAATGCCAACTAAAGGTTTGTGCCCAAGATTTTCTTGTAGTTCAACTTCACCGCGATAGTACAAAATCGGAGGAGGGCTGGGAGTTTCTAATAGCAAGCGGGGATAATCTGCATCTGCTGGTGTCCAGAAATGGGGGTTTTCTTCTTGGTGTTTGGTGAGTATTTGTTCTGGATGCAGACGCGATCGCTGTTTTACTACCTTTTCTAGTGTCTGAAAACCAAAACCCTCTACCTGTGACAATTCAGCCGCAGTAGCTTTCCAAGCTGTTGCGAGCGTGCCAAAATGCTGTTGCAAGCGTCGCAGTAATACCGGGCCAATCCCAGAAATTTGTGACCACGCTAGCCAATACGCCCGTTCTTCTACCACTTATCCATCCTCACACCCACTGGATTGAGTATTCCCATATTGAGTTCGTTTATAGCAGAAGGCAGAAGGCAGGGGCAGAAGTAAAACTAGCTTTTGTACCTCACTAAGTTACAAACAAACTGCTGTATGTGAATAAATAAGAGGGCGGGATAATAATTAATAACTCTTGACTAATCACACTTGAACATTGAGTATTAATTATTAGATTTATTGCAAAAATCTGAACAATTAATAATTAATTACCGATAAAAGCTGATAAAAACTATTTATGCAAGGGACACCATGAACTAAAGTAAGCACAAAGCACACGCTACACATACATAACGAAGGATGGAAATCTGTTCCTACCTCCTACCTCCTGCCATCTGCCTTCTTTCAAGACAAATCTATTAATTACACCACTGTCGTTAGTCATGAATTATTTCTACCGTTTTCTGTTATGCCTATCTGGTTGTTTAATATTTCAAACTGTTGATAGCATTATTACTTCATCTCCCAGTTTTGCAGCCGATAAAATTGTTGTTAGGTATGGTTTATTTGAACAAGCGCTACCTGTAAAAGATATCCGTAAGTATGCTGAAACGCAACAAGTTTCTCCCGATTTACAATCATTTTTACGCTACCTGAGTGCTGAACAAAAGCAGCAGTTACAGTCGGTTCTTCAGGTAAAGATGTCTCTTGATGTTGCGGCTTTGGATAAGCTAACAAATACTATTATGGGTAAGCAAATTTTATATTTTGTTTCCCAAGCGATCGCTCGTCGTGATACATCTGGTACTTCAGCGCTACGATCTGCGATTATCATCGGCTCAAAATCACAAGAAGGTTTAGGGATAGTTAGTTTTCTCGAAGCTTATCCCAGCAACAGATTGATTGTTGATTTACCAAAAGCTGTCAAGTTAATCGGGATGTCAAATTTATATTCTAGTTCATCTAGCAACGCACCAAAAGACGACATAACTTCTTCGCCTTTAGGACAACTTGCACTCCAATATCAAACATTTGCTACTCAAGGTAAGCAATATTCAGGTTGCTTGTTCGGTGATTCGATTTCTGCTGGCTTGGGAAATAATTTTGGAGAGGGTAAATTTAATTTTGGGTTAAATGGTTTAAGTACAATTTCCTTGATTGAGCAAGTAAAAGCTTTAGTTTCTAATAATGTGAAATGTGAAAAAGCTGTGATTGCTATTGGAGCTAATGATGCTTTGTATGGAATTAGCGATGAGATGTTTAGCAAGAATTTACAAGAGGCGATCGCTCTTGTACGAAAAATGGAAACTAAGGAGATTTTGCTGCTTCCTGCTTTTTACTCAACAGTTACAGCTAGCTCAAAACCCAATTTAGCAGCACCATTATCTAAAGTAGAGCAAATCAATAATTTGATTAATCAAGTTGCAGCTACAGAAAAGGTATCGGTGATAGGACAAGGTTTAGCACCTTTGTATGAAAATAAAGCTCTCAAAGAAAATTTGACAACCGATGGTGTCCATCTGAATGCAGAAGGACTGAAGATTTATCGACAAGCATTATTAGAAATCTGGGGTAATTAACCTGATTTGATTCTAAGCTTTCCAATTAATAAACTGGGCATAAATATAAGCGATCGCTTCATCAATAACTGTCCGCACGCCTTGGCTATAACGCCACCACTGGCTAGAATTGTAATATTGTGATTTTGCAGCGATCGCACCAACTTTGATATGATGGGGAGCAAGCACTCTTTTAAATAGCAGCCAACTCCTACGGGTATGTGCATCCCAAGATAAAAGATTAATTGCTTCTAGTTTTAAATTGGAATTAGATAACCAGCGGCCAAATTCGGCAGCAGAAGCATAACTACGATCCTTAATTACGAAAGGTGCAGGCACAGCTATTACCTTGTCTGGTGCCAAACCAAGTTTCTTCAATGTGGCTGCTGACACTTCTGCAAAGCTGTTATATTCAATCAAATAACTTCCTTGTTCTAATGTGCCTCCTGTGGTAACTATTTGGCGATAATTACCACTTTTAAATTCAGCTAAAGCTTCTTGTAATGCATCGTCTGGTAGCCATCCTTCCACAACCAATACTTCTGCTGATTTGATGGGAGAATTAACGGCAAGAAACGGATGTATGTGAGTGATAGCGAAAATTATGACAGCAACAACAGAAGCGATCGCAATCATCCATCCCTGCACCGTCAGTGTCCACATCTGTTGACGTTTAATTAAGCGAATTTTCGGCAATTTTAGCCGTTGGCGATTCTTTATCTGCATTAAGCCTTAGCTGAACTTTGTTTTTTCAAATAAGCAAACACAGACTTATCTCCAATATCTGGAGGAATTGCTTGTACTGCCTTACGTACAGCAAACACCACAAATAAAATCGCCCAAATTCCTAATAAAACCTGTTCTGACTGAGTTGGTAAAATACCTACTAAATGTCCTAACAACAGTAATGGCACTATTACAGTTAATATTTTTGTTTCTAGCCGATTAAAACAGAAAGCTTCTTTGAAATAAATACCTGTTAGTGCAACAAAGGTAAAACCTACTCCGAATAAGGTAATAGGCTGATTGTAAACAGTAGCAGCTAATGGTTCACTACCATACAGTGCCAGTACCACTGATGCAATGCTACCGATCGCCCAAAAAATCTGCAAAAGTCGGTGCAGTTGCACCATGTAAATATGAATGCTCAATAAACTCACACCAAGTGCAAGACTAAAACAGGCGTATAGCGGTGTCAGTACGCTTAAGGTTGTTGGGTTATTGTTGAACAATACTAAAGCGCTACCTATAGCAAAGCTGAGTGCAGCTACCATTAACCCAGCGCGGTAGATAATTACACCTGTGCGATCGCTTTGAGTAATTGTAAATTCCCCAAACTGGCCTTGATAAACTTCTGGTGCAGATAGAATTTGTGTAGTCATACAAAATTTAATCCGAGTGAGGCATTTAAGCTAGTCTCTAGTACCTAGTCTAATGACTAATGACTTCTAGCGTATCTTGCAAGTTGATTTGTAACTGTGAGTATGCATTACCGCTGTTGATGGCAATTTCTACCCAACCGTGACTCCCAACTAAAGCGGCTGTCTCTCCTACCTCGACATCACTGTAAGTATTACACCCAGGTATGGTTAACCCAGCAATTTGCACACACCAAGTTTTGCCTTGTACATAAACCCCAGGAATGTTACTCACTAAGTTGCCAAAGTAGTCAATATATTGAATGCAACCCCTCACACCAGTTGTTGTTTGATTGCAGCAGCCGATATCCAACTGTACCAAAGTTGCTGGATCGATTTCTCTTCCTAACTGTTGGATGGGTACACCGCTGGCAAGATGCGCCCCCACTGGTGCAAAGATATCTCTACCATGAAATGTGCTACTGAGTTGGGGAGTTCTCCAATAGTTAAGATTTGTGAGTTCGACGGCAGCGATCGCTGGTATTTGACTCAGAACGCCACTGAAGATACCATTATCAGGCCCTACCAGAAATCCTTGAGCAAATTCTACTGCGATCGCCCGTCGTCGACTTCCTACTCCCGGATCTACCACAGCTACATGAACTGTTCCTACTGGGAAATAGGGGTAAGCATTCATTAGACAAAATCTAGCAGCGGCGATGTTTTGTGGCGGAATTTGGTGTGTCAAGTCGATCAGCCTTAGCTTGGGGTTGATTTGGGCGATAACTCCCTTCATCACGCCTACATAAACATCGCGATCGCCAAAATCGCTTAACAAAGTGAGAACACTTGCTTGTGCAACTTCATGGTTTTGAGCCAAGTATTCGTCAAAGATTATTTGTTGACTCATTGGCTGTTGATGCATGGATCAATGAAAATGTAAAGAAGTAAATTTTTCTGTAACAAAGGCTACGGAATTTGTGTTATATTAAGAATACAAGACATTAAAGCCAAAACTTTAAAGAGGTAATCTTATGAACACCAATAGAGTACAAGCTGCAACCAAAGCCAAAGAAGCTCACATCCAGAACATCCAAAGAAACATCGAACATCGCTTGGAAGTTGCCAGAGCTAAGGGCGACGAAAAGCTGATTCGTCAATTGGAAGCTGAAATGAGGTACTTTGGCTAAATTAAGCCTTGATTATAAATAATTTTGTTGTGTGTAACCCCGCCGTGGCGGGTTTTTTCATTTTTGGGGTTTCTTGAAGCGATACACGTAGGGCTGGCAATGCCCACCCTACACCTGTGTCTGTGACCGCTCAAAATTTATTAAAAAAATACAATATGTTGTGATGGCTAATGGAAGTGTCATACTTAAGAATATCACCAGATAATGTTTGTTAAACTAACACGTTTAAAAGTGTAGAATCTATGAAAACAGCTTCAAATTTAATTCTGGAATTTGAGAACCTACTTAAAGAAAAATTAAAACTAAATAACTGTCGCCTCATCAAGAAAAAGCAAGAAAATCATTATCAGATTATTACCCCAGCCAAAGACATTTTTTTGATGTCTTGGTGCGAATTTCCAGAAATTAAATTCATATATCAGCCTGTAGGAATACGCAGAGAGCAAACTGTAATTTATGAGCGAGCTATTCGCTCCCATATTAGTTTTTGTGTGAGTAATATCCAGGAGCAGCCTCATTCCTGAAGGACTTTATTAGTGAAACAATTAGCACTCAAATAAAGGACAGAACACTTACTACACTCTCGCCAGTTTTTGTAATATGGAATCTGAGAAAATTCAAAACCAAGAGCAGCTAGATTACAAAGCTTTGTTAGCTAATGCAAAGCTTGCCTTAAAAGCTGAATACCAGAGATCATCTGATGCCATATCACAACTGCAAGCCATAAAAACTCAGTTAGAGCAAGTTCAGGCTGAAAACAAAATCCTAAGGGAAAGCGCCTATGAAGATGTCATTAAGCATTTTGAAGCGCGTACCCAAGCAGCGGAAGCACGAGCGCTGAAAATCGAAGTGCGCCAAAAGTTCCTTGAAGCTAATGGTTGCAAAGATGACGAAAGCTTCGATACTCTATGGGACAGCATTAAAAATCAGATTCAGTTCAAAGACGGTGAGGTGAAAATCGTTGCTCCAAATGGCACTCCTAAGTTCACCTTAACAGGGAACCTGATGACCTTGAAAGATTTTGTTCAATCTCTCAAAGAGCAGCCAAAGCATGAAAGATTTTTTATTAATTAATCTGTCAAATCTCAGATGACTTACATCTAGCAAGAAATCTTCTGCCAAGGCAATAAATTCGCTCATCAGGCAATACAGTTCAGATAAGCCTTTTTTTCTCTTTCCCTACTTGCCATTTGTATCAACCTAAAGATGAAACGGTATCACAGGGGTGACGTTAGGGGCACAACAATGTTGTGCCCTGACAAAGGCTGTTCTCAAAGGAGTTAACTAAGACTTGGGCTTGTATGTCGAAGCAACGTGTAATTCTTTGAGTTGCTTGGCATCTACCCCAGAAGGCGCATCAGTTAACAAACAACGTGCTTGTTGTGTCTTCGGAAAAGCGATGACATCACGGATCGATTCTTCCCCAGCTAGCAACATTACCAAACGATCTAAACCGTAGGCGATGCCACCGTGAGGCGGTGTACCATATTCAAACGCCTCCAACAAAAAGCCAAATTTATTTTGTGCTTCTTCGGGAGACAAACCTATCGCTTCAAACACCTGTTCTTGAATTTCTCGCTGATAAATCCGCCGACTACCACCGCCAACTTCAAAGCCATTGAATACTAAATCGTAAGCTTGGGCGCGGGCAGTTTTTAAGTCGTGCAAATCATCAGGATGAGGTGCAGTAAATGGGTGGTGCAATGCTTCTAGACGTTTTTCATCAGCATTCCACTCAAACATGGGGAAATTGGTAATCCAGAGTAAGTTGATTTTCTCTGGATCAATTAAGCTAAATTCTTTAGCAACAAATTGCCGTAATCTATCTAAAGTTTTATTAACAGTCGCAGCATCACCAGCCCCAAACAGCAGCAAATGACCGGCTTTTGCACCTGTGCGGCGTAAGATTTCCGCTTTTTGTTCTGGGCTGAGGTTATCTTTAATTGCGCCAATGGTGTCAATTTCACCATCTTCTCTTACCCGGATGTAAGCTAAACCTTTCGCACCGGCTTCACTGGCTTCTTTGAATATGTCACCACCTGGCTTGATGCGGACGTTAGAAATCGCATCGTTACCATTAGGAATCGGCAGAATTTTGACGATACCACCATTAGCTACAGCATCCCGGAAGACTTTGAAACCAGAATCTTTGAGTACATCAGAGACGTTGACTAATTCTAAACCGTAGCGGGTATCTGGTTTATCACTACCGTAGCGTTCCATCGCCTCAGCGTAGGTAAGACGAGGGAAAGGATAGTGTAACGCAACGCCTTTCACCGTCTCAAAGATATGAGAAACTAACTTCTCATTCAGTTCGATAATTTCCTCTTGAGACATGAAGCTCATTTCCATGTCTAATTGAGTAAATTCTGGTTGTCTGTCGGCGCGTAAATCTTCATCGCGGAAGCAACGGGCGACCTGATAATATCTGTCTAAGCCAGATACCATCAAGATTTGTTTGAATAATTGCGGTGATTGCGGCAAAGCAAACCACTCACCAGCATTGACGCGACTGGGTAGAATGTAATCCCGCGCCCCTTCTGGTGTAGAACGGGTAAGTATGGGGGTTTCAACTTCAATAAAACCTTCTACGTCTTCCAAGTAGCGGCGGACAGCTTTAATAACTTGATGACGCAGTTGCAAGTTTCTCGCCATCCGTTCGCGTCGCAAATCCAAGTAACGATACTTTAGTCGTAAATCTTCCCGTACTGTTTCGGTGTCAGCAGTAGAAACTTGGAAAGGTAATTGTTTACGGACAGCGTTGAGTAACTCAATTTTATCCGCGTATATTTCAACTTCGCCTGTGGGTATGCGGGAATTTAGAGATTCGTCGGGACGTTGCGTCACCCTACCAGTGATTTCAACAACGTATTCATTCCGCAAGTGGTTTGCTTGCTCGTATGAATCCGGGGTACGTTGGGGATCGCTGACAATCTGGACAATCCCAGAGCGATCGCGTAAATCTAAAAATATCACGCCCCCATGATCGCGGCGACGGTCTACCCATCCATACAAGGTAACAGTTTCTCCAATATCTTCTTTTCGGAGTTCGCCGCAATAGTGAGTTCGCATAGTAGTTAATTTTGTTCTTTCGCTCTAGATGGGTAAGTAAATGTCAAAGCTTTCCCATTATCTAGCATCAATAGTATCCAATTGAAGTCAAGATGGCACAATATCCTGCCAATCTGATCGAGGTACGCATTACACTGGAAGTTTGAGGTTGCTGTTGGTGGGGTAATGTAATTTTAGAGTAGCTTGGTAACTGCGATCGCCAGCATAAAAGCTATGACACAGACAGCAGTAATTCCAGAAGCGATTACCAGCTTAACGGATGCCGAAACTCGATTTGGTTTAGTCCGAATTGAGGATCAGCAATTTTTCCCAGAGTGGTGTGAGGGATTACCTGATACCAATTCAAATAATGTTTGCGACACATAAATTATTAGTAAGGGCACAACAATGTTGTGCAGCGCCACATCCTACCCTGCGGGAAGCCACCCTCCGGGTGTCTACAAGTCTGGCGACCGAACGGAGTGGCTCCCCTACCCATCTGTCGCATTCTTTTTTCAAATTGGTATAATCTATTTCAACTCAGATATTGCACCAACCTACTCACCCGCTAGAGATTGAAATCTCTGGCTTACAGCAAAAGTCCACTTGAAGTGGACTTAAAAGTTTCTCTATTCAAGGTTTTAGTCAGCAGATGTAATATCTGAGTTCAAAAGAGGCATTGGTAAGGGCGCAAGGTTTAACGTTGATAACGTGGTGCATTAAAGGCTTCCCAAGCAGCTTTAGCAGCATTTTGTAGGCGCACGCTGAAGTCTACCACTTCTTTCATTAGCAAGTACCAGTTTTTCTCAGCTTCGCCCTGCATTACTACCCAAGCGTATTCTAGGCGATGATCTTGTTCAATGAGTGTCCTGGCTTCAATCGCTTCCCGTGCTTGGCGCACAGCTTTTAAATACGTTTCGCGGGTGTAATTACCTGCTGACTTTGCTTCAGTTTGGGCACGTCTTTTTAGCGCTTCAATTAACGCTTTGGTTTCGCGCTTGACTTCATCACTTTCGCCAGCCATTTCGGTTTCTACCAATTCGTGGGTATGAGGGCTAATTTCTATTACTTTGGATTGAAAATTTTTATCATTCATAGTTGATACATCCTTAATAGTTGTGAGTGTTGAGTGCTGAGTATAGTTTTCTCCCCTGCTCCCCTAATGCCCAATCACCAATGCCCAAAACCTAATAAGCTGTGGTTGGCAGCTTTTGCTCTAATTTTAGTAACTGTTCAACACGAGCTTCGGTAGGAGGATGGCTGGAGAACAAGTTGCCGAGAAACTGTCCAGAGATAGGATTGATGATCAATAACGGCTCAAAGGCTGGGTTAGCATTTAAAGGCAACTGTCTAGCTGTAAGTTCTAAACGTTGCAATGCTCTGGCTAAAGCGCGAGGATTACCAGTCAATCTAGCCGCACCAGCATCAGCAGAAAATTCTCGTGTGCGCGAAATTGCTAGCTGAATGATTGTGGCAGCTAAAGGCGCAAGTATTACTGTTAATAATATACCTAAAGGATTTGCACCTCTATTGTCATCCCGCGAGCCGACACCGCCAAACCATAAGCTGTAACTTACCATTTGCGCTAGGAATGAGATAGTACCTGCGATTGTTGCAGCAACGGCTTGTGTTAAGGTGTCACGGTTAATAATGTGGGTGAGTTCGTGGGCAAGTACGCCTTCGAGTTCATCCTCTGGCAATATATTTAAAATGCCTTCTGTAACGGCAACAGCAGCGTGTTCTGGGTCGCGCCCTGTAGCGAAAGCATTGGCTGTTGGCCCGGGAACAATGTAAACTCCTGGCATGGGAATGTTAGCCCACTGGGATAATCTCTGTACCATGCGATGAAGTCCCGGAGCTTCGCTAGCACTAACAGGCTGGGCACGGTAGACTGCTAGAGCAATCTTATCTGATTGATACCAGGAAAATAGGTTACTTGCTGCTGCTAAACCAATTCCCACAATCAAGCCAGTAGTACCACCAAGTATCCAGTAACTAATGGCAATCAAAAGACCACTCAGCGCTGCTAGTAAAGCAACCGTTTTTAATTGATTTGTCATATTTTCGCTCTCCTACTAATGCTGTAATTGAAGTTATAGATAACAGCATTATTTAAGCCGCACTTTCATTTTATCCATCCAAACACATATTTATCAGGTAGGAATTGTGCGCCAATTTCATTACGGTTTTCCTACTCAGGTGGCAATAAAATAATTTATTTAGGAAACACAAAACCTAATTTGCTAATAAACTGTATTGGAAATTACTTTTATCTAAAAACTAGGATAATTAGCTGATTACAACCAAAATGATTTATGTTAAGCGATCGCACTAGCTATCTGACGGCAAGACTCGGCACAACGATGACAAGATGCAGCACAGCGTTTACAATGTTCACCGCGATGTTTTGCACACTCTCTGCCGCAGCGGTCACACGCTTCAGCACATACATTACACATATGTGCATAGATAGGCGAATTACGAATCATTAAACGAGCGCAAAGGGCACAAGTGTCAGCGCAGTCCCTACACAAACTGATACATTCAGCCATCATCTGCACCATGTCACTACTTAAGCAGGCATCAGCACAGTTTTCGCAATCGCGTAAACAATCAAGACAATTCTGAATACAAGTCTCAATAGAAGATTGGTGAGTTGTAATAGTTGTCATTATTCAACTCCTAATATTAATGAATCAGTATTTACGCTCCTTGAACTAAGTTTAATAAATTTCCAAATTAATAGCTTCTACCTAATGATGTAGGTAAATATTATCTTGATAAATTAGTTATGAAAATATCTTTTGCTAATGTTACTTTTTCTGAAAAACCCAAATATAACCATGCTATGTAATGTATAAAAAAGGCTTTGATTGAATTAACCGCAGAGGTACAGAGGGCACAGAGAAGGAGAAATTTAGAAATTAGTGTTGGTGCGATCGCAGTAATCTTAAATTTTGATTGATCGCAAAAGCGAAAAATAGTATTGTTTACTTAAACATGGCGATGGAGCTCGCCAAAACCGCCTTTCCCATCAAGGATAAATAATTAAAAGGCTGATGGCTCCTACTTTCCTGACTAAGGGAGAGTAGGGCCTTGCTCAATGCATTACCTAACTCCCTGTAGAAAGTACCACTCTACAAATCGCACCTCAAGGAGTTATGGGATGTTAGCTAGTGTGTTATGGATTTTAATGATGGGCTTTTTTGTGGGTCAAATTGCCCGTCGCTTAGGCGCTCCACCTTTAATTGGGATGATTTTAGTGGGGATTATTCTTGGCCCCCAAGTTCGTAATCTCATTAGTCAAGATGTGCTAAATGCTGCCGATGATTTGAGAACTTTGGCAGTGATGATTATTTTGATGAAAGCTGGACTAGGCTTAGATCGAGAAAAGCTTGCTCAACAAGGAACCGTGGCGCTGCGTTTGGGATTTTTACCAGCAACTACCGAAGCGATCGCGACCGCCTTTGCTGCTATGGTAATTTTTAAATTTGACTTTCCCACTGGGTTGTTGTTGGGCTGCATAATTGGCGCTGAATCTCCAGCTGTGATTGTCCCTGGAATGCTCAGACTCAAAAGTTTAGGCTGGGGTGTCACTAAAGGAATTCCCGATGCAATTTTAACTGGTAGTGCTTTATCTGATGTGCTGCTATTGCTAGTTTTCAGTCTTTTGCTAAGTTTTTTGGGTAGCGGTGTGGAACGTATCGCCCTTCCTGGAGGATTCACTTTAACTGCTGTGCAACTGCTTCCATTGCAAATTATTATGCAAATATTGCTGGGAGTGTTGTTTGGCTACTTAGGAGCGCGTTTACTAGTTTTGCTGTTGGCAAAACAAAACTGGACTCAGAATGTTGTTCAAGATACGATGATTGCCGCAGGTTTGGCCTTATCTCTGGTAATTTTCGCTCATGCTTTACCTTACTTCTCTGGTTATTTGGCAACAATGGGTGTGGGTTTTTTCTTAATTGAATTAGATGCTCCCCTAGCCCGAAGATTACGCGGCGGTTTTGATAGCTTATGGGTAGTAGCTGAGATTTTTTTGTTCGTTCTGTTGGGTGCAAGTATTCAACTGCAAGTATTGGGTAAGAATTTGTTACCTGGTCTTTTAATTTTGACGATTGGGTTACTGATTGGTCGCATGATAGGCTGGTATCTCTCGACTTTAGGTAGTAATTGGAATTGGCGCGAAAGATTATTTTTATTACCAGGAAACTCTGCTAAAGCTACAGTACAAGCTGCTATTGGGGCCATTCCTCTCTCCCAAGGAATTGCCGGAGGTGAGATAATTTTAGCGATCGCATCTCTCTCAATTTTAGTAACTGCACCTTTAGGCGCTTGGGCAACTACGACCTTTGCACCTAAATTATTAACAAGGGGAGAAGTTGACCCGACAAAAGTTTCAGTAACTACTCATACCTTGTTCCTAGCAGCAGTAGACACTTCTGATTTAGCTACAGAAGTTTTAACAAAAGTAGCAGATTTGGCACGACGCAGTAATGGTGAAGCAATTGTCTTGCACGTAGTTAACATCTCAAATCAGCAAGCTGTTAAACAATTGCACGAACAAGCTAAACAGTTACTTTCTGATATTAGACATGAATTTTTGACTACTACAGGTGCTGTTCCAGAGGAGATTATTCGTGTCGCCCAAGAGTATAGTGTAACTGCGATCGTTATGGGAAAACGCGGACATCAACCTTGGGAGCAGGTACTGATTGGCTCAGTATCACAAGCAGTCTTAGAAGCCAGCCCTATACCTGTGGTTTTGCTGGAAAACTGGGATATTAAGTCATAATCTTGAAATTTATGCTAATTCTGTATGTTAATTAGCTTAACCCCAACTTATGAAGAGGCGATCGCCAACGATAAAGCAATAACTCAAGGTTTGTGTAGTTCTAGGTTAGCTCTTAATTCTTCTAAAGCATTCAATATAGATTTTAGTGGCGATGTTGCAAAGACCTGATTAGTAGATGTAAAAAATTCTGATAAATTAGCTAATCCTTGATGTTCGTATACGCTTGCTTGTAAAAGCATTTCTAATCGGTCAATTTGACGAACAAACTGCGATTCCGTAGACTCTCCCTTTTCATATTCTTCCCACAAAGCAATCCACTCTGCTCCGTGATTGAGTTTACTTAGCACTTGAAGAACAGACTGCTTTTCTAGTTGATATTTTTGATTTGGTTCTATTCGATCATGAGGTATGAAATCACCAGCATATATTTCTCCAAAATCATGTATTAAAGCCATACGAATAGCTTTGGTTTTATCTAATGTCAGGGAATATTCATCAGCTAAAAATAAAGCTAATAAAGCAACGCTAAATGAGTGTTCAGCAACACTTTCACAATATTTTGGTTCTATGCCGTGCCGAAGCCAACGGGAGCATCTCAGCTTTGTAAGAACAGATGAACTAGTAAGTGGAGGTGAAAATCA
>NZ_JCACKA010000114.1:0-27530 GCF_059505145.1 Mojavia sp. | reverse complement strand
GGTAAAAATTTGCTGTTGAAAACGCGATTTCAAACAACTGAGTCTGCATTACACGTTTTAGCCCTTTCGTGTAACGCTTTTACTCATACTTACGCTCTTAATTCTGCGATCGCTTGAATTAACACTTGAGGTTCGATTGGTTTAGGGATATGTCGTTGAAACCCTGCCGCCATTGCCTGCTGATAATTAATTTCTCCAGCATAGGCAGTAAGTGCAATCGCTGGAATCGTGCCTCCCTGCTGCGGTGACAAGGCTCTCACCTGCCGCATCAACATATAGCCATCCACATCGGGCATTCCAATATCACTCAACAATACATCTGGTTTAAATTGAGTCAATGTGGTGATTGCCTCAGTAGCTGTGGCAGTTGCTATCACATTTGCCCCATGTAGCTCTAGTAAGAAGGCAAGAAACTCGCGAGTATTGTCGTCGTCATCTACTACTAAAATTCGGGTGCCTTGCAAATTCAGAGAAGATTCAGATGGTTTCGTGTCTTGTTTCGTTGCCTGTTGATGTAGCATCAGCGGCAGTCTGACTGTGAAGGTTGCCCCTTGCCCAGCACCTAGACTATCTGCCTGCACAGTTCCACCATGCAGTTCTACCAGATAGCGGACAATTGCTAACCCTAGCCCTAGTCCACCAAATCGGCGAGTGGTAGCTGAACTCTCTTGGCGGAATTGATCAAACACATAAGGCAGAAAATCAGGAGGAATGCCAATGCCTGTGTCACGGACTATAATTTGAGCCTGAGCATCAACACGTTCGAGCTGGATGTCTACTCGTCCCCCTTGGGATGTAAACTTAACCGCATTTGTGAGCAGATTCCACACCACTTGCTGTAATCGACCTGCATCTCCTGCAACATATCCGATATCAGGTTCAAACTGGGTGTGAATTTGGATGGACTTTGCTTCAACCGCTAAACGCACGGTTTCCATTGCGGCTTGAATGGTGAATACTAGATCGACTGGTTCGCTATCCAGGCTAAACTTACCGCGCAGAATGCGGGACACATCCAGCAGGTCGTTAATCAGTTGAGCTTGTATTTGGGCATTGCGCTCAATGACTTCTAACGCCCGCTCAGTTTTTTGTTGATCCAACTGGTGACTTCTAAGAAGCTTTGACCAGCCGAGAATGGGGTTTAGGGGTGAACGCAACTCATGGGACACAACTGCTAAAAACTCATCTTTGATCCGATTGGCAGCTTCAGCAGCCTCCCGTGCGGCTTGCTCTTGTTGTAAAATCCGTTCGCGGTCGCGTTCAGCCTGAACACGAGCAGTTACATCCAACACCAGTGATAGCACCGACAGCATCCGTCCTGATTCATCACGTAAACTGGAGTTGTACCATTCGCAGTGGATGACATCACCGCGTTTGGTGTAATTGCGATTGTATGAGAAGACATAAAATTCTTCCCCCACCATCAGCCGCCTCAATACTTCTGCAACCTGTTCGATGTCTTCCTCAAAGACAAACTGTAAATCAGTTAGCAATGTGCCGAGTACTTCATCAGCTTGCCAGCCAAAGAGACGTTCTGCTGCCCCAGACCAGCGCGTGAGCCGAAATTCTTGATCCCACTCAATCACTGCCATTGGGGTGTTCTCAACATGAAAGTTGAGTTTTTGCAGAGCTTGTCTAAGTGCGTTTTCTGTTTGCTTGCGCTCAGTCAGGTCTACATAAAAGGCAATAATTTCTTGTTGTTGATCGTAGGGTTCATCAAGCAGCGCCGCCCCAATGAGAATTGGCACACGGGTGCCATCTTTGCGAATGTATTCTTTCTCAAACGGTGTTGCTACCCCATTAGTTCTTAGTTCTACCATTGCTTGCTCATCCAGTGGCAGAAATTCCGGCGGGGTGATATCTATCCATTGCACCTGTCCCGCTTCAATTTCTTTTCGGGTGTAGCCCATCATCTTCAGAAAATACTCATTGACATAATGAATACCTCCCGTAAAATCCCCAAAGGCAACACCAAACATATTCGATTCCACTAGGCGGCGGAAGCGCCGTTCACTCTCACGCAAAGTAGTTTCGGAACGTTTACGATCGCTGATGTCAATACTAAGACCGTACCAAGATTCAATTTCTCCATCTGTACTACGGTGTGGGAAAGCGCGAAATGCGTGCCAACAGTATTCCCCATCATGGCGACGGTAGCGCACTTCGCCCTCGTAAGTTTCGCCCGTCTGCCGACAATGTTCCCAGTGAGGTAAAATCCGTTCTGCATCGTCTGGATGTATTATTTCTACCCAGCCAAAGCCAACAGCTTCTGCCTCAGTTTGTCCGGTAAATTCATACCAGCGATCGTTGAAAAAGATGATTGTGCCGTCTGGTGAACCGACCCACACCAAAGCAGGTGCAGCGTTAGAAATGGTGCGAAATGCTGCTTCACTACGCTGCAAAGCTTCTTCTGCCTGCTTGTTCTCAGTGATATCGAAGCTTGTTCCTACGTAGCCAAGCAGATCTCCAGAATGGCTGAATCTGGGCATCCCGTAGGAGTCGAGCCAACGATATTCCCCGTCTGCTCGCATGGCTCGAACTTGTGCCTGGAAAGGTTTACGTTCCTGCAACGCTTCTAAATAAGCAGAAATATACTGTCTTGCGTCATCTGGATGTAGCGAGGGTTGCCATCCATTACCCTGAACTTCTTCCAAGGTTTTACCAAAGAAGTTTAGATACGCTTGATTGACAAATTCACAACCACCTTCAACACCATTAAGCCATATTAGGCATGGCGCACAATCTGCTAAAACCCGGAAGCGTTCTTCGCTTTCACGTAGGGCTTCTTCAGCTCGTTTGCGTTCAGTGATGTTTGTGTAGACACCAATGCTTCCCCTGGGCTGACCCGATTCATCAAATAGTGGCACGGCATTTCCGTACAAACTAAACACAGTGTTATCCTGCCGCACCAGTTCGATTTCTACATCGCGTACTTCCACACCATGCTTTGCGGCGTACTCTACAGGAAGCTCATGTCCCTGTAGTTTTCGTCCATTTTGATAAAACTTGTACGGCAATTGAGACTGTTTAGCTCTTGGAGTTACAGCCACATTCGTATCTGTTGGGATTTGTAGCAGCGTTGCATAAGCAGTGTTGACTTTTACTACGTGGCACTCAGGATCTTCTGCCAGCGCAATATTAACTGGAATAACATCAAACAGGGTTTGCAGTTCATCGACCCGACGTTGAAGTGCTTGGGTCAAATTTTGATTTTCTGCTTGGATTGCCTCAAGTTGATGAAAATTTTTACGAAGTTGGGCTTGGGTCGCACGGAGTGCGCCAACCAACAGACTAGTCAGCACTCCTTCAAGAATGAATAGTGCCAACTGGAGTCCACTGGCTTGGTTTAAATTCCAACTGTACTGTGGTTCTAAAAAATAATAATATGCAAACCCAGCAGAAAGAAGCGTTGCCACAATTCCTGGGCTTCGCCCTCCATAGAAAGCACTAATAGTGACTGCACTAAAAAATAATAAAAACCGAGCGTTTGTTAATTGAGCAACAGGGTCAAGTGCCAGCATGAGTAATAAGGCAATCATGACAGATAAGATCGCCACTCCATACCGCTTCAAATATTGAGTTTGGTTCAGCACATTTGCCCCATATTAGTAATCCTTAACCCACCTTCAAGAAACACTAATCATAAAAATTGTCTAATCAGCGTTGACCATCAGCGATATTATTTCAAGCTGATTAGAGGCTTCTGAGTGATTATTGGATTTAAGTTACACCAAGCATAGGCATAACATCAACTGCTGACCCTCCATCTTCCTCAAAAACACTGTGCCGCTTTTCCGCAATACTGGGTTAAAAGATCTGACTGGAGAACTATTGGGGAGATGAGCAAAAATAGCTTCGACATAGATTTTCATCTATTAAAAACTTTAATCAGGAGCGACCGCGCAACAGCGATGCGCGGTTGATGCTCTCAAATCGCTTTATCTGTCTGGATTTAACGTTGCAATTAAGAAATAGCTAATTTTGCATTGCTTAAACCTGTAGACAATCAGCACAGGTATCCAGGTAACAGTTTCCGTAAGACTACCAAAGCGGGAAAACAGATAGGCATGAAAACTTGCTTTTTTCTCACTTAAATAGTACATTTGTTCTATGCGTCCTGGTTCTGTTTCCCCACTTGATCGGTGGGGTTTTTGTTGAGTTTTTGCAGCTAAGTCACTCGTTTTTACTCAAAAACCTGCACTCTCAAAAGTTTTCTCTACCGTGGTCATGCTTTCTTGCCTTCAACCTCTGTACCATATAGAGAGCATCCGGGTTAGCTGCCAGCCATTGCTGCGCTTCCTGTTGTAAAATCAGCGACTGAGATTCTAACATCAGAAGCCGCTCTTGCAGCTGTTCCAGTTTTATCCGCTCCTGCGGCGGCAAGAACAATTTTTCAGTGGTGCAGTATACTTTCACCCAATGGCGTGCCTCCTTACTTGCCTGTAGTTTCAGCCGAATGCTTTGACGGTAGTCTTCTGGAGTAAACGTTTCCACGATTGATGAGCTATACGGTTCTATCGCTGGGACGAGCAGCGAATCTTCAGACCCAGTATCTAATCGTGTAGAAGCTGGTAGTGAAACTGGTACAGACGCTTCATCTCTCAAAGTACATCCATCAGGTAGAGCAATAGCACAACTGCTATCAATTTTGCTATCAATCCTGTTTATTAAATCTGAAATGTTTGATTGACAAAGGTTTTTGAAGTTTGATAAGTCTTGCTTATTGTCATTTTCCGGTTCGCTGCCGGAAGAAAGACATTGGTTTTGCTTATGATTTAAGACATTTGAGATTGTTGAAGAATCTGGAGAATTAAAGCTTGGGAGCGATTGTTGTATTTGATTAATTTCAGCTAGAGGCGTTGCTGGTGGCAACGCTCTAGCTGAAATTAAGTACAAAACCTTCATGTATTGAGGGGGTGTGTAAATCGAGGCTGTTTGTGCATCTTTTCCTTGCCCTGTCTGTATTTCAGCGTCTAGTTCTTCTAACCACGGATCTGGCAGTTCGGCGTATCTTTCCGCCGTGAAATTCGCTGTGTTGCTCTGTGGGCAATTATTTACAGGCTGTTTTGTTGTGGTTTTTTCTTGGTGGTCGGGATGCCATAGCGGTAAATAATTTGGCTTGTGCAGGGTTGTCTGGCTGACTCCTATGCCATACTGGGCTTTGGATGCGGTAATGATTGCTTTGGCGCGATCGCTTGTACGTTCGGGAAATGTTTCTGTGGCTTGTAGCTGTGCGACTATTGCACTTATACGCTCTATTGTCTGTTGCTGCCTTTCTTCGTTGGGGTGCAGAGAGATGATTTTGTTATCATCTACTATGCCAAATTGTTCTTTATAGCTGCTTACTCGTTGCGGGGAACCGGGGTAGGGGGTGTAAAATCCTTCACAGCATCTCGCCCATTCTCTGGCTCTTTGGTCGATTTCGTGTTGGTGGCGACACCATTCTATATATCCTGGTGACTGGCAGGCTGTGATGATGATATAGTCCACTAGGGCTTGTCCGCTTAGTTGGCGAAAGACTATACCATAACAAGCTATGTCTTTGAGTAGTGAGTTGGTCTGTCCGTGTCCTGTCCACCCTGAGCTGATTCTTTCTTCTAGGTCATGCCGCCATTGGTCTATGGCGCTACGCTGACGGTAAGGGAATTTGATGACTTTCTTAAATTTTGCTAGAGCGATCGCTTCTGTTAATGCTGAGTAATCTTGCCCTTTTGCTGACCAGTCGGCGGCATCGAGAAGGTCTTCGATGTCGTCTGACCACGGTTCTAGGATGTCGTCTAGTATGTATGAGCCTGCTTGTAAGGGTAAGCGGTGGGCGTTAAAGCTGCTTGGTCTGCCTTGGCTGTATACTTTGCAGTTGGGGAAGATTTCTAGTTCTCCTGCTTTGATTTTGAAGTCTGCTGCTTCGAGCTTTTGCTTGATCGCGCAGGCTAGGAGGAATGAGGGTTGTTTTTCTTCAAAAAAATAATATATGTGCAAACCGCCACTTTCGCTCGATTGTATGGGGACTGGTCGGCATAGGCCGATTTCTTCTAGACAGCCTAGTAGTTCTTGGTATTTTAAGAGGTGGTTGGCAGGGTGTAGTTTGCTCTTGCGGTCGAGGTCTATTAGCAGGTAGCTGGTTTGTTTATCGAACCGCAATCCTAGTAACACGCTCTGATCTTGGTATTGCTGCCACAAGTTTCTGGGCTGCAAGGGATAGCGGTTTTCTGTTTGCCAATGTGGGCGTTCTCCAACCTTTGGGGTGGGGGCGTAGATGAATCCCCATCCATGATGGAAGTGTGATAGAAACCTCTGCCCTATTGGGTCTAATGGCTCTAGGTTAGGTTTTACTGCTATGTTTGCATTGGCTTTTGCCATTGTTGTCTTCTCCGATGATGATTGCGTTCATCGGAGCTACCCAAGATTTGGGGCGTTTATTAGCATTATCAGTATCAAATATTACCAACAATCGAAAACAAGAGAAGTCAAATTTGCTCTTAAACAGTTGTCCCATTAGAAGGATTAAAATTTTTAACTTGAAACTCTCATGGTTAGTCTTCTATGGTTGATGCCATCTGATAAAGCTGTGCTAACTTTGCCTCAATTACGACCCAGACACTGTTAAACTGAAATTGCTTATTTTTATTGCGGTTGGTTGCCTAATTGCTAACCTTATGTCTGGCGTGTGGGCAGCTAGCCGATTTCTTTTTTTACTTACTGTCCAAAACTGATAAAGCAACTTGTTAAATGCTTGGGGTAGCTTTTGGATAGTAAAGACAGAAGAAATCAGCCCTAGATGTTAGCTCAAGGGTATAAAATGCGGCTTTTAACCGAAAAAGTAAATATGCCACGACTTTCTCCTCATATATGAGGCATCTAGCCGTCAGACTTGTCCCTCAACTATTTTTGGCTCAGTAGTTATTGCCAATACTGGGTTGTAAGTCCAGAGTCGGGATAAATTGTAGCGCTAGATGCCTTTTTTACTTTTTGTCCCAAAAAAGGCATAAAATGTCCCGCCCTGTGTGCTAAGATTGCCAACAGGGTAAGAATGAGTAGTGAGTCCTCAGTCTGGAACAATTTGGTTTGTCGACCGCCAAGTCTTAATAACGCCAAAAATGTTCTATAACGACTCACACCTATTTTGACTATTTGAATATACTGCTCTTGTCGTTTTTGCCTCCTTTGTAAATCGATTTATCTTGGTCTGCAAAGCAGACTTACTCTCGCTAGAGTAGCATGAAAAGCCCCTTGAGCGTATAAAAACAAGCTGATTTCGTCAGTTGCCACCTATTTTGGGTGAGATGTTATTCCAGCAAAACCGACATTTTTTCCTGTAATTTCAACCCCAATAGGTCAGTCATAGTTATTTTTAGGATGTGAGTAGCAGCGTTCATACGACTGCTACTCATATCTTTTTTGTAAAGTTTTATATCTTTCATCCTTACTCCTCGATTTCTTTATCCTTGACTGTCAATAGTTTCTTATATTCTGAAATGGCGTTGCGGTAGGCTTCGTTGTCGCCTGGCTTGGCATCCCATAAGAACAGGATGATATCTGTTTGGTTCCGTTTCGCGTTTCGTAAGCGTTGAATTTCTGCCTGTGCTGACTCATAGGTGAGTTGGAAGCGGGTATAACGTTGGGGCGAAACGAAACGCTGATTTTCTCCTTCTGTAGTGCTATCTGACTTGTGCTGTGGTTGTTTCGCTCTTTTGATGTCCTGTTTCGGCTCTTCCAAAATTTCATGATCATGTGAGCATTCCAGCGTTTCGCTGTCAGGAAACGTCTTTTCGGGCGGCTCTTGGGGTGTGATATCTTCTAGCAGGTCGTACAGGGCAAGCTGTTCGCGGGTGGCCTGTAAGCGTTCGGTTTCGGTGCGAAAGTCAGTGATTTTGATACTGAGCTTGGGTGCAATAATTTGGCGTTCCCCGTCGCTGTCCACTCCTTTGACACGCCCTGTACCAGCTGCTACAGGCTGGTCGCTGTTTGGGTCGGTGGTGGTGTCCAGTTGTACTCGTTGCATTCGCTTGAAAATGTCGAATACGCCAGGGACACCGCCTAGACAATCTTTGGTCAAGTTGTGCGCCACGAAGGTGACAGGTGCTTCCTGTTTACGGCTGAGGGTGTTCGCACTTTTGACGAACTTCCGCAGCAGTTCTTCGTCTTCAATGAAGTCAGAGTAGGTCGTATATTCCTCGCAAAGGACAGTCATAGCCTTACCACGTTGCCACAACTGTGTCCGCCATTGGGCTTCGCTCATGTTGGACTGGCGAAAAGCGTCATAGCGTGCTTGAATTTCGTCCACGTACCACCGCATCATGTGGGCGATGTCAGAGTAAGAACCGTAAAACTCCACGCCCTGCCATTCGCCCTGGTTACTATTGGGGTCGAAGACGATAACGCGGTATCCTTTGAGCTTTTTAAGGAGGGCTAGCAACCGCACGAACCAACTCTTACCGCTGCCCTGGCTACCAAGGATTAACGCGGTATTGCTAATAAATTCCCGCAGGTAGCGATATTCAGGGGTCAGGTTGTTTAAGTCTGCCTGCCACGGGTCGAACACTTGTCTATCCTTTACTTCATGCAGGCGCTCGCAGGCTTCGGCACTTTGTACCTTATCGCCGGGGTTGGCAATGTCAGCCATGCTCTGCCCTGGCAGTGCTGCCGCAGGTGTGCCAGTGGCTTGCTGTAATAGCGATGCCGATTCTATAGAGGATTGCAGGCGAACTTTCTCTTGATACACTGCTAGTTCTTCTGGAGTGAGCATTGCCAATTGACGCTCACGGGCAGTGCGGGTGGCTGCGAATTGGTAAAGCTGGTAGTCGATTTCGGCAGCGTACTCTACTTTGCGCCGCTTCAAACTTTCGGCAATCAGGGCATGGAACCAACTGGTCTTGACTTCCTCTCGATAGCCTGGAAGTTCATGCAGCAAGCGTCCTTCTCGTCCTTTGGATAGTAACAATGCCACACCAAAACACCCAGCCCCTGCCAAGCCCCATAAATATTTTTCTGGGTTGTTGGCGGGTATGGTGCGTAGGCGCGTTGCTTTGGCAGGCAGTGTCCAGCCGTCCTGGTATAGCGGGTTCATCGGTTGCCGTTCCCAGGCGTTGAATTCTGGTTCGGGCATGATGTAACGTTGGTGAGCGTTGCAGTAGTTGCGGGCGTTCCTGCGATTGGTCAGTTTTTGGGGACGAAAACAGTATTCCACTAGGTCGGTCTGTCGTCCGCTAAAGGCGAAGGCACCACATACCAACCCTGCTGTTGTCAGCACGGCGACAATGGCGTTATTCAGTTGACCGTTGCTTTTGAGGCGCTGCAATTCCTGCTTGTCCATCAGTCTAGCTCTCTTCTAGTGTTATCTAGCCCTGCTTTTGACTATTCCCAGCATCAGTAGTAGACCACCCAGAGAGATCGCCAGTGTCAACAACAAGTCATGGCTGGGTGGTTCTGGCTTGACTTCATAAGCCCGCACTTCTACCAAAAACCGCTCTCTGCCGTCTTTGGCTGCTGTCCCTATCTCTCGGTGTTCGGTGAAGGACAACCATAAGGCAGTGCCTACACTTGCAGCTTGGGCGAGGGATAGGAAAAAATCACTGTCAATGCTGGGCTGTCCTTCTGAGTGACGGATTTTGGTTAGGGCGTTGACCAAGAATAAGCCAAACAAAATCCCGCCTAATGTCCCTGCTGCTAGGGCTGGTAATCCCAGTTTGGCTGCTAGATGAACACCGCCATTTACCAGCAGCACCCCTGTCATGGCGGTCAGGGATTTATTCAAGAAGCGGCGGGTGCTGACAATCCCGGCAATTTCTTCGTCGAGTCTCGCCGCATCCAGGCTTAAGGCTGAGTGCGAGTCGAAGGGGTCTTGCAGTTCTGGCTTTTCCCACGTTAAAAAGTCCATATAATTTCGTATTTGAGAATATAAGGGGAGCAGCCGGAGCCTCACCACTCCGGCTGTTTTACTGGTTTACTGGTTTACAGCCCCATTGTGCGGCGGAATCCTTGCCAAACGCGGCTTAAGCCTGCGGTGCGGTGGTAGTTGGGTTTGGGAATACGGTCGGTTTTCGCTTCGCTGCCTTGCGCCCATAATGCTGTGGCTACAGCTTTCTCATAGGCCAGGTCTGCTGCATCCTGAGCATCTGGTACTTTATTGGCAGCTTTGGCTAGGTCTGCTTGGTATTTGGCAACCGCCATTAAATCTGCGGTCGTCCCTTCTATCTGAATCAGGCTCATTCTCTGAGCGTGCCGTGTTGCTTCTGTTGTGCTGGTGTTGACGTTGGCTACTGCTAGTTCTTGCAGTTCGTTGCCCATCCTCTGCTCACCCTGTCGGGCGCTGTAGATGGCTTTCATGGTTTGAGTACCATGCTGCTGGGTCAGTTTTACCAGTTCGGTTAGCGCTTGGTTGTAGTTCCCAGTTGTTTCAATAATCTGACGGTAGGACTCTAGGGCTTTTGGCAGGTTGGTTTTGGCTACTTCTGATAACCGCGCCATGTCTGCAATCTTTTTAATGGTTTCTTGGTCGCCATACACGGCTTTCCTAAAGTCTTCGGAACTGACGGCGAACAATTTCGCCATTGTGTTTAAGGCTCCCGGTGCTGTGCCATAAATATGATCTTTTAGCTTGGCTTGCCCGTAATTCCTTGTGTTCATTGGTAGGATTTGGATAGATAATATTTCGTGTTGCTACCCCTTGTGGGTGGCATTCTTTATTGGTCTTGGTAGTTATCGGCAACGTGCAGCAGATAGGGCAAGGACATTTGAATAATTTGCTGGTCACTCTCCGTGCGTCCCAGGTTCGGTTGGTGTGGGTCATCACTGGCGACGATGTTTGCTGCTGTGTCTGCTAGCCATTGATTAGCACCGCCGTTGAGTAAGGCTTGTTTTGCTGCTGCATATATGCCGGGATTCCATTGATTCTCCCCATTCATCGGTAGTGCCCTCCTCCCTCAATTACCCGTTCTATTAAGGTGATTTGTTCTTTATCCATACTTTGGGCTATTGCCCGCAGGTCGTTATGTCTGCCCAACTCTATGGCTTCTGTGATTTGCACGGCGTTGTCCCAACCGCCCAGTTTATTGGCGTTGGCTAGGATTTGACCAGCAGTAAAATTGTCACTGGGTTGATATTTCAGCATTGCTACCATTTCATTGGTGATTACCAACGCCGGGTTTTCCAGAATTTCTAGGGTCGCTTCTAAGTCGGCTTGCAGGTCAGTCAGGGCTATGAGTGCTGAGGCAAGGTTTGTCTTCAGTTCCGGATGGGCTAGCTGATGCTGGGTTATCTCCAGCCATGTCTGAGATGAGCGGATGTTATACAAGGTTACTAGGGTTGTTCCTAAGACATTTAGTAATTGTTGCGGTGTCATGATTCTTACAACCCTGCCATTTGGGTGAATGGTTGGTTTTGATGTTGGGATTTCACTGGCGGGCGGGGCTGTGGGGTGGGAGTGGTAATAGACAGTGGTTGCCCGCGCAGTCCGGCTATGAGATGGTCGCCGTAACATACCAGCAGGATGCTGAACAGTTGGCTGAGGGTGGTGATGCCTGTCTGCTGCAATATTAATTCCGCTTTCGGTTTGTGTTGTGGGTCTAAGACAATTCGGGTCTGCGTCATGATTTCATACCTTGCTTAGTCAAGATTTGCCATTGCAACGATGTTGAATAGTTGCGGTTGTTCTGGGATTCTAAAGCGGTCTCCCGTTGATTCGCAGATGGGTCTGGCTAAGTCAGCACTACCGCCGACTACTAGCACATGACCTAGTTGCGGCAGGTGGTTTGCCCATTTTGAGCGGATTTCTGCCCGCGCTGCTTCCACCCACTGGCTGGCATAGCGATCGTAAATATTCCAGAAATCGTACTCTCTTGCTGCTCCAATCCGGTAATCCCGGCGCTCTATGGCATCCATGATGTCAATCAGGCTGGGGCTGTAGTCCATGCTGTAGGCTTCTTTTAGCTCTACTGCAATTTCCTGGGCTAATTGTTTGGTTCCGGGCAGTATTACTTCTGCGTCGTGAATTAGTGTGCCGTTGGCTGTGTAAATGCGGGCGATCGCCGTGCCGCCTCCGATATCCCACACGGCGTTTTTGGCTTCTGGATAGGAGAAATAGCCTTGCTGCTTGGCATACATGAAGGCTGGATAGGTTTCATCTATTGGTTCGACTTGTGTGACTGTATAGGCAATCTCCTGCCCGTTGCGGGTAAATTGCGTCTTCTGTGGGTGGTTGGCGATTCGCTGCACGCTGGCCACATCGTCGAAGTCTAGGGTATTGGGCATTGCTAGCACTAGGCGGTCTATGCAGACTTGCGTATGTCCTGAGTTCGGCTCTACTGCTGCTAGTACTAATATTTCTGCCAATTCACATTTGTTCTTCTGGAAGGTCGGCTCACCCCCTAGTTCTTGGGCCAAGCGTCCTATGACGTACCGCTTGCCGTCCACTTCTACCAATACTGTTTGTGCGTCTGGTTTCAGTCGTTTCCATTGGTATTCGCCTACTTCTTTGACGCATGAGGGGATGATTTGCACCTTCCCGGTAGGGTCAATCCATTTCACGAATCGGTTTCCGCCATCAAATACTACAGTTGACCTTAGCTCCCCTGCTGGTGGCTGTGATTGTGCCAATACGGGATTCTTTGCATGACCGTTCCACGGCTGCTTATGTGTTGCTTTCATAGTCGTATCTTTTTGAGTGGAAGTCTTGAATACGCTAGGTTTTAGCTCCTAAAAACCAAGAATGCGTAGGGTTCTACCCGCGTATAAACATAGCCTAACATATATTTATATTGTTCATGAACAATACCCAGAAAAATTTGTCGAAAAAATAGAACACATGCGAATATGGATCGCATGACTAATGAACGCGGCAAAAGAGGACGGGAAGATTACACGCAAATTTCTGGCTATATCCCCAAACGTTTAGCCAAGGCTTTTCGCATTGCCCGTGCTGCCCGCGAAATTACTCAATCTGAAGCACTCGAAGAAATAATCCAGGAGTGGGTAAAACGCAATCTTCCCGCAAATTTTGAATGGGATAGAGAGGAAGAGCGTGATACTTGACTGAATATGACCTGGGTCAAGAACTGGGGTAGAGCGGGTGGCGCAGCGGAGTGTGGGGGGCGGGCTGCCCAGTTGGGGGCCACTCCACTCCTTAAATTATTGCCCGTCCCCCACACCACCCGCTCTAAACGAAGTGCCCCCAGTTCGTCGGGGCATCACGAGATGATGAGGTTGAAGCAATTCTGATATCAAAGATAACGATTAGATAAAAAGTAAGAAACGCAAGTGATGTCAAAGTTCAAAGTGCTTTATTGCAAGCGTTTTAAGTGCCAGTGATGCTCACTCCTGTTGCCCAGCATTGGCTAGCACCTCACAACTACCCCAAATTACAGCAACCTGATGCTTAAAAATTATAATTTCGACATATATATATATAGTTGAAAAAAAAGGTCTTGGATGTAATTGATCTCACATGAAATAAACTTATGGCTAAAGTTATCACTTCTCAAATTCTGGTAGCCTATGCTCAGTGTCCCTACAAGGCATTTCTGTTAATGTGTGGGGAGCCTTCAAGAGAATTACATGAGCATGAGCAAATTGTTGAGCAGCAGAAGTCCCATGTGAAAACTAAATATATTGATGTTCTTAAAAAAGATAACCCAAATGTACAATTATATCAGCAAAACAACCTTGAACACGGCATAGATTATTTGATAAATGCTCAATTAAGTATTGGCACACTACTTGCCACATGTTGCTTTTTAAAAAAGGTAAATGATAAATCATCCTTGGGCAACTTCAGTTATGAACCAAACATTTTTATAGGCTCATACCAGATTAATGAAACGGCTAAGTTAGAGTTATTTTTCATTGGATATGTACTGGCACAAATTCAGGGATGCTTACCAAATGTAGGTCACATCATTACTGTAGATGGTAAATCTCACCGCATTAGGTTCAAGAATATTGAGAAAAATCTCATACCTATACTTGAGCCATTGCAAAGATGGGTTACAAGCTTATCGTCAGAACCACCACCTATAATTTTGAATAAGCATTGCCCAATATGCCAGTTTAAGATGCTCTGTCGAGCTAAAGCGTTACAAGACAATCACCTCAGCTTGCTTAACGGCATTACACCCAAAGCCATTCGACGATATGAAAAAAAGGGAATTTTTACTGTCAAACAACTTTCTTATCTATTTAAACCACACAAACGCAAAAAGGGAAAACGCAATAAATTTGATAACACTCATAAGCTAGAGTTACAAGCTTTAGCCATTAGAACAGGAAAAATATATCTCCAGTATCTACCAGAATTATGTCGGCAATCGACAGAATTATTTTTGGATATTGAGGGGGTTCCCGACCAAGATTTATATTACTTAATTGGTTTATTAGTTTGTCAACCAGACACAATAAAGCTCTACTCTTTTTGGGCTAACACTGCTGAGGAAGAAAGGCAGATATGGCAACAGATGTTGGCAGTGATTAATCAGTACTCTAATGCTCCAATTTATCATTATGGTAGTTATGAATCGCGTGCCATATCCAAATTAGCAAAACGCTATAAAACCAGTAGTGATACTATCATTCAAAGATTAGTTAATGTTAACAGTTACATTCACGGTAATATCTATTTTCCAGTTTACTCAAACAGCTTGAAAGAGATTGGTTCATTTATTGGAGCAACATGGACATCGCCTGTTGCATCTGGTCTTCAGAGCCTCGTATGGCAGCATTATTGGCAAGAAACGAGTGATACTCAATACAAAGATTGCTTACTCACGTATAATGCTGAGGATTGTCATGCTTTAAAGTTGCTAGTAGATGAACTTTCTAAAATAAAAACGTCGGCTGATACTTTATCTGAAGTAGAGTTTTCTGAAGAACATCAAAAACAGAAAAATCAAATAGTTACTGAAATTTCTAGTCAATTTGAAACCATGTTGAATTTTGCTCACATGGACTATGATAAAAAGAAAATAAACTTTAGACAGGATACAAATCAGAGTATTCATGAAGAGGTAAAGAAAAAACGCGGAGTTAAAAAAGGGTACGAAGGTCAAAGAAGAATTAATCCTAAAGCCACCAAAATAATCGAAGTTCCTGCGGCAGTTAACTGTCCAATTTGCAACAATATTTCTCTAAAAATCACAACAAGACTAGCTACAAGACTCATCATTAACTTAGTCTTAACAAAAAACGGTGTTAAAAAAACAATTATAAAATATTTAGGTAATAAAGGTTATTGCCCACAGTGCTGCAAGTTTTATAATCCACCAGTTATCTCTAAATATGGACATTCGCAGCTTTACGGGCATGGATTTAAAGCATGGCTAATCTACCATCGAGTAGCTATGCGTTTACCATACGAAAGCATTAGCGAAATGATGCAAGAGCAGTTTGGTGAAAAAATACTTGCAGGCTCAATAGTAACCTTTATTAAGGATTTTGCACAGTATTATTCTGAAACCGAAAAATTTATAATTCAGTCTTTATTAAAAAGTCCTAGCATTCATGTGGACGAAACAACAATTAATATTAAAGGTTTTAATTGGTATGGATGGGTTTTTACCAATGAAGAATATGTAGTATTCAAACTGAGTGAGACTAGAGAAGCAACAATAGTACATGAGTTACTATTAGGGTATACAGGTATCCTTATTTCAGATTTTTACGCTGGCTATGATTCAGTGCAATGCAGGCAACAAAAGTGTTGGGTTCATCTTATTCGAGATCTTAATGATGACCTTCGAGAAACACCATTTGACACTGAATATGAAATGTTTGTCTTAGAAGTAAAAAATCTAATCATTCCCATTATGGAAGCTATTCAAAAATATGGCTTGAAGAAAAGGGTTTTAGAAAAATTCAAGAAAGAAGTTGATAAATTTTATCAACTATTTATTACTGATAAATGGTATAGGTCTGATTTAGTTATAAAATATCAAAAAAGATTTAAAAGATATCGAGATAGCCTATTTACATTTCTAGAAGAAGATAAAATTCTTTGGCACAATAATGTAGCTGAAAGAGCTATTAGACATTTGGCGATACAACGAGATATATCAACACCGTTTCACGAGTCATCAACTCGTAATTATTTATTATTGCTTAGTATTCAGCAAACTTGCCGTTTTCAAGGCAAATCATTTTTTAAATTTCTATTTTCAGAAGAGACAGATATTAAAAAGTTCAAAGCTGTTAAGCATTAGCAGCTCATTCTGCCATGATTTCAGCAAGCCCACACTTTTATTAAGCTGAATTTTTCATTAAAGAGTATGGTTGGATCAACACTTCCGCCGGAATCCCCAATGAGGAATGCAAACGCCGAATCATCTCTAGTGTTAATGGTTGCTGCCGATTCAAAACCTCCTCAACCTCTCCACTGCTTCCAATAACAGATTCTAAATCCTGCCAAGACAGCCCACGAGATTCGAGATAATATAAAATTGCCTCAACTGGGTCTGGTGCTTCAATTGGATAATGTCGCTGTTCGTATGCTTCCACCAGAGTTGTTAAAACTTCCAACAGATCGCACTCTGGTGTATTAGGTTCTGCATCAAATAATCTTTCAATTTCATCAAGTGCAGCACGATAATCAGCTTCAGTTCGGATGGGATGGAGTTCAAGCATATACGTTACCTCAAATTGTTGTCGCGTCTACGTTATCGTATTCAGAATGCGTTCCTACAAAGCGGATAAAAATAATTTTAATGTCGTAACGAACGTGAACAATTAAGCGGTAATCATTGCCTTTGATATTAAAAACAACACGATTATTAGCGATGATACTGGCGTTGCGATAAATACTTTTGATATCTGTTGGACTATTCCATTCTGCACGAGATGCTTCATCATACCAAGCTTTTAAGGGCTGCTCGGCATCGGGATGTATTTCCCAAAATTGCCTTAAAGTGCTGCGAGCAATGATTCGCATACCAGGATGATAATAGTCCTCCAATAAGTTTATAAAACGGGCTAATTAAAGTTAAATTTGTACAAACTAAAATTTAAGCGTTGAGACAGCCGATTCTAAATCCTCATCCAATACCTCTAAATATTTTTGCAGTGCTGACAAGGTTCTGTGACCTGAAATTTTTTGGATCACCTTCAGTGGTACTCCAGACCTGTGCATCTGCGTCAAGCAAGTGCGGCGGAAGCTGTGAGTACTGGCCCCTTCAATAAGTAGTTCCATAAACGCCGCCCGTAAAATCTTATCTGCCGAATCTGGGTGAATGTGTCCCCTACCGTGACGACCAGGGAACAAATACACCTTTGGTGAATGGTAAGCTTCTAGTAGTACCTTTAACTCAGAATTGACTGGCACAGAGCGAGTTTCAATCTTGCCCTTTGTCGTCCCCTTGCGAATTGTTACACGGGGGCGTACACTGCCATCAATGCTGTATACATCTTTAGTATGTAAGGAACAGGCTTCGGAAATTCGAGTGCCTGTGTACAAGCACACACCAAACAACGCCCGATCGCGTGGAGTTTTTAGGCCTATGGTGAACAATCGGTTAATTTCATCAGGTGTTAAGATTTTGGCCTGGTCATGTCGGTCAATTTTCATAAGATAATCTTACACCGACAAACTAAACGATTCCGTCTTAAGGGCAAAAAAGCTTATTCTTGCGTGAGAAACGAGAGACGAAAAATTTTTGATAATTTTTGCTTATCAATAAAGTGGCAGAAATTCCACGCAGTCATCGGGGTTTGGGGCGATGAAGATGATCTTTTCTTATACAGTAATTAAGAACTGCACCAAAAGCTATAATCTTGTTCTTTAATTTTCTGGTGCTACTGTGGCGATCGTGCTTCAATGCAATTCTGATTCACCTTAATTGGAGCGTGATACGATTTTGGCTATGACTCACAAGTGCATTGCAGTTGCAGCTCGTAAGGGAGGCGTGGGCAAAACGACAATTGCCTGTGGCCTTGCTTCTGTTCTGGCTAGTCAAGGACGAAAAGTTTTAGTTATCGACCTTGACCCACAATCAAATGCAGCTTACGTGTTAGGCACAAATCCCACAGCAGCAGGAACTGCTGAACTTCTGGTTGGTGGTTCACCTGAGCCTTTAGAAGCAGCTCCTGGCCTTTACGTCTTACCGGGCGGCCCCGATTTGGCAGGACATAATATTCAGTTGCTAGATCCTGAAGATTTGGCAGATATCGTAGCACCAATGGCTTACGATGTTTTTATCTTCGACTGTCCCCCAGGTGTTGAATCTCTGGAGCGACTAGGGTTGGTTGCTGCTGATGTTGCATTAGTCTGCACCGATGCTCACCCTTTGGCAGTCATGGGAGCCGGGCGAGTCCTCAACGAGTTGAAGCTGCGACAGCAAAAAGGACGCAGAGGGGCAAAACGCTGGGCGTTGGCACTCTCGCGGATTGATCTGCGTCGGTCAATGGATCAGGCGCTGGACAAACAACTCTCTAATGCTTACCCATCGATTAAACGTTTAATTGTGCATCAAGACTCATCTTTAGCATGGGCTGCTGCTGAACGAGTTCCCCTGATGCAGTACGATCCAAACTGCAAGGGGGCAAAAGATTTACAGGCGATCGCCGACTGGGTGTTAAATGGTTAGACGAAAAACAAAAAGTGAAGCTTTATTTGCAGAAGCCGCCGCAACAGCTGACGCGATTCATGAGCAGGATCTGGCAGCAGCAGCTAAAGCCGAACAGGAACGCTCCCAAAAAACTAAAATGCCTCTGGCGCAAATTCATCCTAGAGAAGCAGACACTAGGCCAATTCGACCTGAACACGTTGCTGATTTAGCAGAGTCTATTGCTGCATTGGGGTTGATTGAACCCCTGGTGGTTGATTGTAAGGGAGTATTGCTGGCTGGAGCGCATCGCCTAGCAGCAATTCAGTTACTTAAGGAAGGTAATTCAGATGCTTATGCCCAACAGTTTCCTGATGAGCTAGTAATGGTTCACATGATGGTATTTGATGCTGAGGAGGAACCTGAACGGGCGCTACAGGTGGAACTGGCGGAAAACGAGAAACGGGTTAACTATACCCGTGACCAGATTGAACGGCTGGCTGAACGCTTACGAGCTTTGAATTACAGGGAGATTCGCGGTCGTCCGCGAGAAGGAGAAAAGGCATTAGGCCCGGCTTTGGCAGTGGCGATTGGTGTTTCTACCCGTTATGTACGCAAGATATTGAGTCAGCAGCGACAAGAAGAAGACGGCGAAGAAAATAGGAACTCAGTTCCTATTTTTCAGAAGCTCAAGCTACTTAAGAGAATTGAGGCTGATACGCAAGATTTGGTAGCACTACTAGAGTCAGAGCAACCTACCCGCGCGGAGCAGTCTTTGTCTAAAGCTATTCCCAATTTTCTCAAAGCTGTTAAGGATAACATTAATGAAGCAAAAGTGGCGGTTAAGAGTCGGAAATGAACTGCTGGGTCTTCCTCTAGGTAGTAATGAAGTTAAACTTGATTGCTACTAGCGCTCCAATCATGAATACTAGGAACAACTGCTATAACATTTTATTAAACGCAATTCTGATTTTGATAAACTCTATTGGAGATATAAGGGATAGGGCTAAGATTGAGCTGTATCGGTATGTAATAGAGAATCAAGATGTTAGATGCAGTAGAGTTTCAAGCAAAGATTCAAAATGGTTTCATTCAGATTCCTGATGAGTACAAACAAGAACTCGGTGAAGGAGATGATATTCAAGTAATTGTCTTGGTCAAGAAAAAATCATCTCCAAAAAAAGACATAATTGATGAATTAACTGAGAATCCAGTTCAAGTCAATGGTGTACTCAGCCGTGAAGAAATTTATAATCCCTAGTTATGACGAATGGTGTATCTTTTATTGATACAAATGTTTGACTCTATCGTTTATTTGACGTGTCAAACCATGTGACCATCTGACATACCAATAACAATATCGCGCACAGTTTCGGAAGCAGTAAAGTGTTTCTCTGTGTGAGGAGTAATCGGCATATTCAGCCTTTATGTTTGATGTTATTTGCTGGCATCCTATATAGGGTTATAGACCAATTGAGAGTCTGCTACCACACAGTATTTATAATTCTCTGTGGTAGGCGAAAAGCAATTATTGACCCTCAAACTGCAAGTATGCTCAGGCAAAATCCTACTTTCGCATTAAAACCGCTCAAACTTATATACAGCAAGGCTTTTCAAACCATCTTGCTGCTTTTTACTTGACACGCGCTGGAGGACTTTTCAAACATCCTCTAAGGATGAAACAGAAAAAGTGCAAGTCTGTAACAGCTTGACCTTGCATCAAAAAATATGCTAGGCTGGCTGAACTAGTACAAAATGCCTCCAATGAGAGAGGTTTTAACTGTTCTTCTTGCAGACAGAAAAATATTTGGAAACACGGGGGGTGTCTGGTAACAGGATCATCCTTAACCTCCCTTATGCGTATCGCGGATAATAGAACCTAACTCGCATCAGGTAAGGGATGCAGGAGGCATTAGGTTCACGAGTATAAATGGTTGCCTATTCACCCGTAGCGGGTTACTACAGTTCATGTACAATACAGTAACCGCCCGATACGTCCTTGACCGTGACCGATTCCCTTTTTCCTGAGAACCTAAGCAACTATGATGCCTTCTTAAGCATCCTTAAACAGCGCATTCGCACCGCGCAGGTGCGGGCGGCACTTGCTGTGAACCAGGAGTTAGTACTGCTTTACTGGCAGATTGGCCGGGAGATTTTACAACGCCAGCAGGAGGAAGGGTGGGGAACGAAGGTAATTGAGCGCATAGCCAAGGATTTAAAACGGGAGTTCCCAGATATAAAGGGGTTCTCCCGTACAAACCTGCTTTATATGCGGGCTTTTGCGGAAACCTACCCGGATGAATCATTCGTCCACCAGCTTGGTGGACAAATTCCCTGGCGGCATAACTGTGTCTTGCTGGATCGCGTAAAAGTGCCAGAGCAGCGGGTTTGGTACATCCAGCAAACCATCCAGAACGGCTGGAGCCGCGCCATCTTGGAGATGCAGATTGAGAGCCGTCTGTATGAACGCCAGGGGAGCGCAGTCACCAATTTTAGCCAGACCTTGCCCAGCCCTCAATCCGATCTGGCGCAGCAGCTTATCAAAGACCCGTATCATTTTGATTTCCTGACCTTAGGCCAAGAGGCACAGGAAAGGGATTTGGAGCGGGCGCTTGTGGAGCGCATTCGTGACTTTCTCCTGGAACTAGGGGGCGGTTTCTCGTTTGTGGGAAGCCAGTATCCCCTTGAGGTCAGCGGGCAGGAATATCGGCTTGATCTGCTGTTTTATCACCTGAGGCTTCGCTGCTTTGTCATCATTGACCTTAAAATGGTGGAATTCCAGCCGGAATTTTCGGGGAAAATGAATTTTTATGTGTCTGCGGTAAACGCTATTCTGCGGCATCCTGATGATCAGCCCACTATCGGCATTATTCTTTGCAAGTCTAAAAACAAGACGGTTGCCGAACTTGCGCTGCAAGGAATGACGCAGCCTATCGGCGTTTCCACCCACAGAATAGGGAAAGACGTTCCCGAACAACTTAAAGGCATCTTGTCTACGGTGGAACAACTGGAGATGGAGCTGGATACGGCTGCCGCCGAACTTGAAAAGCAGGAGCAGGGGAGAGTGGAGACGTAACTTTTCTATGAGCAGAAATAGTGTTTAGCCGGCTATATCATTTCTTACCTTGTTGGCGTAGATCGAAGGTTCGTGTCACCAAGTGCAGTTTATGGTTATAAACCTTATACAGCAATAGTTACAGAGATTGGTATAAGATTTAAGCGCGATCGCATCCTTATCATCACATCACTGGTTAACCATCTATTAACCATTTACTGGATGCGCCTAATTGCCTTCTATGGCATCCTAAAAAGTGAGAGTTAATTCGGTGACAGTGTTTGTTTTTAGTATTCACTGGCTTCTCTCCGAAATTTAAATCTCTACACGCTGATAATGAGGGAGAAAATCGATGTCAATTTATGTAGGTAATCTCTCTTACCAAGTTACGGAAGATGATATTAGAGGTGTTTTTGGCGAATATGGTAGTGTCAAGCGGGTTGTGCTACCAAATGACCGTGAAACAGGTCGTCTGCGCGGCTTTGCTTTTGTAGACATGAATTCAGATGCAGAAGAAACTGCTGCCATTGAAGCACTTGATGGTGCTGAATGGATGGGTCGTGACCTGAAAGTAAATAAAGCCAAGCCCAGAGAAGACAGAGGTTCTTCTGGTGGCGGCCGGGGCGGATATGGTGGCGGTGGTGGACGCGGACGCTACTAAGATTTGAAACCTAAAATTTTACAAGCCAGTCTTTAGGTCAGACAAGGAGTCTGTCTTTTTTGCACTGTTAGCGCCTGCTCGCACCATTGATTAAGTCAATTTAATAGGAGAGATAATGACCCAAATAGTAGTGGGTGACAATGAACATTGGAGTTGGTATAGCCGTCCTCATTTACGAGATGCAATTGAATTACCCTCAATTTCCCAAGAACCTCAACTTGTTAGTGTTTGAACTAACAGTAATTAGCTGAAGTTGGGATTTTTGCAAGATATATGGACACGCATTATTATCAAGCGTGTCCTCAATTAAAGATTTCATTTTAGGGGGATATAATGAGCAATAAACTTTCTTCAATTTTGAAAGGTAATCACGTTTTATTGACTGGTGGAACGGGTGGATTAGGACTTGGTGTTACGCCAACTGTTCTTGCTCAGAATCCTGCTTCGGTAACAATTCCTTATACTAACGCGAGAAACGTTGAGCGATTGAAAAGTATTTTGTCTGTTACTGATTTAGATAGCATTAGATTTGTTACAGGCAATCTTACAGATGAATCGGCTGTAGAAAATTTAGTCAACGAGATGGAACGGGTAGATGTCCTGATTCATCTAGTTGGTGGTTTTTCGATAGGAAAAACCCATGAATATCCTTATGAAAACTGGAAAGCTGACCTAGAACTGAATTTGGATCTTGCTTTCCTGGTGCTGAAACATAGTTTAAGACGGATGTTAGAACATGGCTATGGACGAATTGTGACAGTGGGTTCGCGGGGAGCAGTACAACCAGGGGGACAGTTAGCAGCCTATTGTGCCGCCAAAGCAGGATTAGTAGCGTTGACCCAGGTGATCGCTGATGAAACCAAAGGGACAAACATCACTGCTAATATCGTTTTACCTAGTGTGATCGATACTTCTAGCAATCGAGCAGCGATGAATACAGAGAATGCCGCTCAATGGGTTAAACCCGATTCTCTGGCACAGGTCATCTGTTTCTTGGCTTCAGAAGCTGCTGTAGATATGAGGGGAGCAGTTGTTCCTGTGTATGGCAATATTTAAACCTGTTTTGGTGACAGAAGAGAGCAGGGGTAGCTGGGGGAGTGTAAATCCTTCTGTCGCCATTCGCCTGAAAATATGGTTGTTTTCTTCCCCTGCTTCCCCAGCCTCCCCAGCTTTCTTCAGTGATGCAGTAAGAGATGGTTGTGAGCGGAGTGTTGTTGAGTTATCGGCTTAATCCCCGTCGTCTTGGTTGTTCTAGCTGTTGTTCAAGTTGTTCTTCTAATTCATCTATTACCAAGTCGAGTAATTCTTCTAATTCTGCTTGGGTGCGTGGGATTGAACCATGCTTGATAGTTTCTTTGATGTCTTCAGTTGGTTCTTCTTGTTCTAGCAGGTGGCAGATAATTTTTTTATCTCGGTCGTCAGGCGACAATGCAGTTGCGCTTAGTGTGAGTGATAGTTGTTGATATCTCTGTTGCCAGGGGTTAAGTTCGGCTTGTTCTTGATGTTGGTTGAGTTGAACAGGTGTTTGTTGCTGTGTGGGTTTGGCTGGATTTAATAGCAGTGAAATAATACGTTGGTCATCGCGTTTTGGTTGGTAATCAACTCGCTTGTGTTTCTGCAATCCGGGGAATGTGTAAGCTGCACCCAAAGAGGTGCCGCTAAATTGCTGGCCTTTCATTGAATATGAGATGCCTTTACTCTTGCCGTTACGTGTTAAGCCGTGGCGAACTTTCACATTTTGTAGTTGCAGTCGCTCAATCAATTGCGGCATTGTGGGAGAGTCGGCGGTGGCGCGGTCGATGAGTTCTTGCAGCTGTTGTTTAATGGGTGGTTCTTGTGGCGTTGAGCGTGAGCCTTTAAGATATTCTTTCTGTTCTCGCTCTAGCCGTCTTTGTTGTCCAATACTTGGATTGCGCGATAATTTTTCGTGACTACTTCGAGCTTGTTGTAAACCGTAATCTCGTTCTATTTGACGAATGATGCTTTCGCTGCGTTTGTAATCCCAGCTATCATGAACAATCTTGCCGTTGTCCAAACGAATGCGACTGGCGCAGATATGTATGTGGTCGTGCTGGGTGTTGCTGTGTCTGTAAACCACATACTGGTTACTGTCAAAGCCCATTTCTTCCAGGTAGCGGTGGGCGATTTCGTTCCAGGTTGCGTCATCAAGCCGCTCACCTTGGGGTAATGACAATGATGCGTGGTACACTACTCGGTCAGCTTCATAGTTCAATTGACGCGAGATTTTGAATTCAACAGCCAGGGCGCGGGCGCTATTGCCGCCCATGTTGCCACCAATGAGTTTAGCTCCTTCTTGAGATTGGAGATAATTCAGCAGTCCGCGAAATCCTCGCCCCTTAGTCTGGTTGCCAATCATCTGTTTCCTCATCCTCCTCTTCAATGAAGGTTTTGGCTATTTCCCGTTGGCAGTGTCGTAGCAGTTCTAGAAGTTCCTGTAATAATTCTGGTTCTGCTGGCGGTGGCACTTGCATTTTAATGGCAGTGTTGGTGGCTTTGGCCAGTTGGTTAATGTTGTTGCCGATGCGGGAAAGTTCTAGGTAAGTGGCAACGGTAACTCTGCCCAGTCGCGGCGGTGGTGGTGGAATTGGTCGCAGTAATACACAACGTCTTGTCAATTCTGCCAAGCTCATGCTCGCGTCTTGAGCCTTTGAGCGAATCATCTCGTATTCAATAGGGCTAAATCGCGCTTGCAACATTTTGGTACGGACGAGTGACTGAGAAGAACGCTTGGTCATAATGTCATACCGAACTTTGTGCAACTTTTGAGGGGGTTTCCAAAGGCGGGATACTTCCCCCTTTGGCAAGCCTGCCGAGCCGAGCGCAGCGAAGGCACCCCGCAGGGGTAGGCATGGCTTGCTCCTTACCTCAATTTGGGGCAAGGCGAAAATATAGGAACGACCGCCCACATTGGGGCACAGTGAATATTTGGCGGCTACTGCCACTCAAACAAGCTATGAATAAAGCGCAGATGTGGCATGGTCAATTGTTATTTACTTGTGCGTGATTTTTTTGATTAACTCTTTGTGAGTCATCTTACAAGCTAGCAGTGGTTATTGTTCAATTATTTACGTGAATAACTGTTACTTTCTTTGAAGTCTTTTTAGCATTTTAAATTCCCAGTCTTTAGATAGATGCAATGAGTGAAAGCAAAGTTTTAAACATAACAAATCTCTGTTTTTAACTTCTGTGACTAAAGATAATATTCCTAAGTCCAAAATTCCTGAAGCCATTGATGCTCTCCGCGCTTTAGGTGCTAAGGAATTAGATGATGTCCCGGCACGAGAGGCTATTAGAAAGATGCGCCGTCAAATTGAACGGGTACTTCGTCTTGGCTATAGCTATGAGGAAGTTTCTAAAACTTTAGCCTCTCTTGATATCAATATTAGTGCCGAACGTATTCGTTATTTACTTAACGATATTAAAAGGTCTACACGCAAAAAGTCAGTCAGTCCTCCGATTCCAGAGGATAGCAATACACAAGTTATTGATGAGCAGACTTTAGCTGAAAATTCCGCGACCCAACTTGGCAGTATTCAGTCTGTTAAAAAATCCAAGTCTCAATCACAAAGACAATCAAATTTAGAACCAAAATCTGCAAAGTCTAAATCAACACGCCCTAAAACTACTAAAACGGACAATCAGCCAGAAGAAAGTAATAGCAATAATCATCAAAATTTCTCTCGCCCTGCTTTTGTGCCTCAAATCATGAGTGATGAGGATTTATAAATGGTAGTTAAAGCAAAACAATCGGCTGATTCGGCTGACCAAAAACCTACAAATGAGCCAAAAACTGTTGGGCGTTTAGTGTTGGTTACTGGTGATAAGGGTGGGACTGGTAAAAGTGTGGTGGCTAGAATCCTACTCGATATTTACCGCCACAAAAATATCAACTGTATTGCTTACGAATGTGACCAGTCTAATCCTCAGCTTTATCGCCACTACAATAAGGTGGCTCCTGGGGTGTCAGGGTTGAAACTTAATCAGCGCGGTGGTGCTGATGCTTTGCAGGATGATTTGAAGCGTTTTTCTCCTAAAGTTTCGCTTGTGGATCTACCTGCTGGGGCTGCTGAATATTTTGAGTCAGTGGCGAAGGATATTTTTCTGTTTCAGAATGCCCAGCGTTTAGGTTATCGCATCACTATGGTGTCGGTTTTGGGTCGGGTCAAGGATAGTGTTTTGCAGTTAAAACGTCTCGTTGATTTCTGTGGCAACCGTGTTGATTATGTAGTAATGAAGAATCTTTACTGGGGTGATGAGAACAAGTTCACTCGTTACAACAATTCTAAGGTCAAGCAGGCTGTAGAAGCATTGGGGGCGATTGAACTGTTATTGCCTGAGTTATATGACGATATTTTTGACCTCATCGACTCTCAGGATCTGACGTTCAGGGAGGCCCTAGAGCATGAAGATTTTAGTTTGAGTAATCAATCTCGTATTTTTGGCTGGATTGATGCGGTCGAAACTGAGTTTAATCGAGCTGCTGTACAGTTGGGGTTAGAGTAATGGCAAGCACTAATGGTAAGGGTAATGGTGCAAATGGGGCAGTATCTCATTTAGATAGGTTGTTGTCAGAAAAGCCACCAGAATTTCAAGCAAAAGTTTTGCGATTTGCGCTTGATTCAGGGATGAAACAGGATGACCCAGCATTTAGGTTAGTGCAGTACATCGGCTATCTGGCACAGCTGACAGAAACCGCACCCAATGATTGGAAATTGTTATTTGAAAATTTACAAGCAGAGCTAAACCAATGGAGCCAACTGACAGCGGAGCAATTGAAGACCCAAGCCGACCACACGGAGAACATCAAAAATTTAGCGACCAGTTGCAGTCAGCTAGGGACAGCCTTGAGCGCATTAAATTTAACGTCTCAGCAACAACTTCTTCAATTGACGAACTTAACCAAACTCTCCGAGAATTTGAGCAATATCTCTCCCAGGCAACCAGAGAGATTGAGCCAACCGTTGCAAGAACAATTGAACGAGATTCAGGTGAAGATTTCTCTATTGAACCAAAAAGACGTGGACTCAGCCGTTAAAGGTTGGGGTAGAGCTATTATCATCTGGCTTTTATCTCCGGTCACATTTTTTATTCTATTTTGGTTTTATTCGCACATGACTCCAATCCCTACTCCCATCGAAACTACCCAATCTCTGGAGAAGATTTTGGAGAATACTGGCTGGACAAATACCAAGCTGCAACGCGTTGAAAGAAGGTTAGGAACAGACCCAAATCAGAGACGACGACGGTAAAAATTTGCTGTTGAAAACGCGAT